>NZ_JBHZPI010000050.1:0-5338 GCF_042788025.1 Paenarthrobacter sp. YIM B13468
ACCACCGCGAACGACACCTTCCAAGGCGCCACCAGCACCATCGGCTTCGCCTTCACCGGCACCCAACGCACCGAAACCACCAAGTAACACCAGTCCAAGAATCAACAAACAGAGCCCCGCCGGGCCTGGTCGGGCGCCCCCCTGCCCGATCAGGTCCGCCGGTATTTCCTGAGCCAGCCTTGAGGCTTTCCCGCAGGAAGCCTGAGCCAGGTAGCCCAGACTTTCAATCAGAAGATAACCAACAACGGAAGGAACGCCAGGACTATGAGCGCACTGACCAACATCAGTGGACCCGCCCTCAACGGCCGGCGTTCAGCCGCAAAGCCTGCGAAGACGTCAACGACTTTAGAGATCGACGAGGCGAACCAGCCCGCAGCGGCACCGACGGCGACCGCCGTCGAGACCCCCGCTAAAGCCGCCCCTGCAATAGCCGCCGGAAGCCCAGCGAAAACCGTCGCGGCCCCAGGCGCGTTCCGCCGTATCGCTGCCAACACCATGAAATTCCTCGGTTTCAGCATGCTGGCCTTGGCTGCCTTGGTTTTCCTCTTCCTGGCGATCGGGCCGCGCATCCTGGGTTACCAAACCTCCACGATGCTGACAGGATCGATGGCGCCGTTGATCAACCCGGGCGACGTCGTCGTCACCGTTCCGACACCGCTTACCGACATCAAGGTGGGTGACATCATCACCTACCACATTCCCGTGGAAGACCAACGGGTGGAGACGCATCGCATCACTGAGATCACCACAACAGCCGATGGTGGTGTGGCTGTCCAGACCAAGGGCGACGCGAATAATGGCATCGATCCGTGGCTCGCCACCCTACAGGGCAAAACGGTGGATAAGCAGATCGCGACGATCCCTTACGTCGGGAATGCGATCCGCGCCCTCCGCGAACCACTCGTCCTGAACATCCTGATGTACGGTGCGCCTGGGATCCTGGTCATCGGGATGCTCGCCTCCATCTGGCGCCGGGACCCTAGCAAATCGACGCCGGAAGATGCCGCGCAACCACAAGCAGCCAGCCATGACTGACGAGGCAGACGGTCAGGTTCCGGCTCTGGAACCGTGCAGGTTGCAGGCCTTGGCCGATGAGATGGGAGACCCCACACCGGCCTTGCGTTTTCTCTCCACTTACCTTTCGATGTTGCCGGGCAGGCTACTCAGGATCTCCAACGGCCTCGGCCAACACGACGCCGATGCCAGCATGGATGCTGTGCTGAGCCTCAAGATCTCCTCGGCGATGGTGGGCGCGCTTGAGACAGAGGACCAGTGCAGGGCCATCGAGTCGATGATCCGCGAGGAACACTTCGACTACGCCGTCCAGGCACTTCCGGCACTCCGGCAATACACCGATCGCTGCTACGCGGCCGGACCGCAGCTGTTGGGCAAGGCCCCTGAGTCCCTTCACCCACAGTCCGGAAAGTTGGACGGCCAGCGGAGCAGCTAGCGTCGTGCCGGCGGTTACCGTTCTCCCGCCGGTACGGGCTCAGGAATCTTGACCTGATGGGGCACCAGGAACAGCGCTGCGACAGCCAAAAGTCCCGCTACGGCGAACACATAGAAGCCGGCCGGATAGGCAATGTTTGCGGCCACCAGGGTTCCAGTCACGGCAGGACCAACGATCGCGCCAAGGCGTCCGACGCCGGCAGCGAAACCGAGTGCCGTTCCCCGGAGACGGGCCGGAAACAACTGGCTGACCCATGCGTAAACCAGAACCTGCGAGCTGAACACGAAGACACCGGTGACGAACACCGCGACGTTGAGCAGGAACTCGCTCTGGATCTTCACGCTGAGGAGGGCCAGGAACACTGCTGAAAGCCCGAACCACAGCAGCACTATCTTCTTGGTTCCGTGCCGGTCAGCAAGAATTCCGGCCAAAACCAGCCCGGCCACGGCGCCGAGGTTGAGGACCAGCAGCAGCGTCAGGCCCGTGCTCACGGTGTAGCCCGCAGCTGCCATCAACTGCGGCAACCACGTGTTCAAGCCATAAACCAGCAACAAACCCATGAACGACGCGATGCCAATGCCCACGGCCACCAGCGGATAGGGCTTCTGCAGCAGGTCGCGGAACCCGGTCTTTTGCTTGCCGTCCGTGTAATGCACGACGCCGGGAGTCGCCTTTGTTGTTTCGTTCGCCTTCACGGGTACTGCTTCGGGAAGTGACTCCGGCAATTTCGCCCACAGGAATGGTAGGAGGGCCAGCCCGGCCAGGCCGCCGATGATAAACATGAGGCGCCAGTCAGGGACAACAAGGATAGCCAGGAACGCGGTGGCCACAGCGCCTACGTGGTAGCCGGTCATTGTCCGCGTGGTCGACTTTCCGGCCGAGCCTGCGGGTGCGTAATCGTTCATGTATGCGAGGGCTGCGGGGAGGCAGGCGCCCAGCCCGAGGCCTGCCAGCAGGCGCAGTATGGAGAAGACCGCCACGTTGGGGGCGAAGGCGACTCCAATTGTGAAGAGCGAGAAGCCCGCCACGCAGGCGATCAAGAGCTTCCGCCGGCCGAACTTATCGGACAGCGGGGCGATAAAGAGTGCGCCGAGTCCCACGCCTACCAAGGAAATAGTTGCAGCGAAGGTAGCTCCAACGGCGTTAAAGCCGATGTCACCTGTCTTGATGAGCGTTGGGATCACCGTCCCCAGGACCACCAGGTCGAAGCCGTCCAAGACCATGGCTAACCAACACAGCCAGACTGGCCATTGTGAGCGGCGGGCAGATGGCATCGTTGGCATAGTGTCCTCGGGAGTTCTCTTTGAGAGTGGATGTGGCCAGCAGAACGGCCGGTCGGTTATGAGAGTTGTATCACCGGCGGGAGTAACCTGCGGCACGTTCTACCATTGAATGGAAGAAGCCATTGCGGCGTCAGGCAGAGGAACGGCAGCAAAGGAGCGCATCGTGGCCAACTCAGCATCCGGTGACTCCGTAGTGGACCGCGTAGTTCGGCTTATTGAGGCCTTTCCTGAAGGCGCCACCTCGCTGCAACTGACCGAACTCGCCGACAGGTCCGGCCTCCCGTTATCGTCCGCCCACCGGCTGGTCCGGCAACTCTCCGGGCACGGTTTGCTGGAACTTGGTGCCGGTGGGAACGTTCGGCTGGGGCTCCGATTGTGGGAACTCGTCAACAGAAACTCGCCCACGCTCGCACTCCGTCAAGCGGCCTTGCCCTTCATGGAGGATATACAGCAAGTCTTGAACCAGAACGTGAACCTGGCGGTCCTTGAGGGCTGGGAGGCGCTGTTCGTGGAGCGGCTTTCGCGCCGGGGCTCGGTTGCCAACCGAGCACGCATCGCCGGTCGCATGCCCGTCCACATTTCCTCCGCCGGTCTGGCGCTGATGGCATACCAGTCCCGCGAATTGCAGGCGGAGTACCTCGAACAGTTCCAAGACCCGGAAGGAAAGGTGACTTCCGACGTCGTGCGCCACCTGCTGGCTGAGGCCGCGCAGCTGGGCTATGCGCAGCTGGCGGGAGTCGTTGATCCGGACACCTGGGGCATCGCCGTGCCCGTGATGAACGGCAAGCGGCGCGCGGTCGCCGCCCTTGGCGTGGTGGTCCCCTTGGCTGAGATGCGACTCCAGGCCCTGGTTCCGGCGTTACAGACCGCGGCACGGGGGATAGGCCGGCAACTTAGGGATTGAGTGCTGCTGGTTCCGTTCAACGGAATTCATGTAACGCCGGTCACGCAGGACCCGCCACACTGATTCCAAGCTCATCCCGTCCCATCGGGACCGCAACGAAGCGAGGAATACCATGGCACGTACTACCGTCACCACTCAAGTCGCCATTATGGGTGCAGGTCCCGCAGGGCTCATGCTCTCCCACTTGCTGGCAAGGCAAGGCATCGAATCCGTGGTGGTGGAGGTCCGCAGCCGGGAACAAATCCAGCAAACTGTTCGCGCAGGCATCCTGGAGCACGGCACTGTCAACCTGCTTGTCGACTCCGGTGTCTCAGACCGGGTGCTGCGCGAAGGCGACCGGCACGATGGCATCGAGTTGCGGTTCAATGGCGAAAGCCACCGCATCAACTTCAAGGAGCTGGTGGGTGAATCCGTGTGGCTGTACCCACAAACAGACGTTTTCGCCGACCTCGCTGCGCGACGCGAGGCCGACGGCGGCGACGTTCGCTACAGCGTCACGGACACCACAGTTCACGACCTCGAGGGCAAACCGAAAGTCTGGTTCACCGATTCCGACGGTCAGGAGTTCGAGATCCAGGCCGACTTCCTCGTTGGCGCTGACGGGTCACGCAGCCATTGCCGCTTCCAGATCCCCGAAGCCAACCGAAAGTGGTTCTTCCACGAATACCCTTTCGCCTGGTTCGGCATCCTGGCCCAGGCTCCACGCAGCTCCGACGAACTGATCTATGCCAACTCCGAGCACGGTTTCGCCTTGATCAGCCAGAGGACCGAGACAGTGCAGCGCATGTACTTCCAGTGCGACCCCAAGGAAAACGTGGCCGACTGGGACGACGAACGCATCTGGTCCGAGTTCCGCAAGCGCGTGAACGGCAACGGATTTGAGATCAACGAAGGCCCTGTCCTGGAAAAGATGGTTCTACCGTTCCGAAGCTTCGTCCACACTCCTATGCGCCACGGCAATCTCTTCCTTGCAGGCGATGCCGCACACACAGTCCCACCCACCGGCGCCAAGGGCCTTAACCTCGCGATACACGACGTGAAGGTCCTGTTCGAAGGCTTCGACTCTTTCTATTCCAACGGTTCCACCAGACTGCTGGATTCCTACAGCGACCGCGCCTTGGACCGTGTTTGGAAGGCCCAGCATTTCTCATACTGGATGACCTCGATGCTGCATACGGTTCCCGGCGCAGACGACTTTGACCGCGCCCGTCAGCTGGGCGAGCTGCACTCCGTGGTCTCGTCCGAGCACGCCAAGGCGTACCTGGCTGAGTCGTACACGGGCTGGCCGACGTCGCGGTAAGGCTTCGCCGCGGCTGCGTCTCGGGTGGCGGCTGAATTCGGGGCGCGGCTCAGCTTACCGGGCGGGGCGTGGTTTACGAGCGCTTGAGTTAAGGGCGCTCGACGGCGGGATGTCACCTTCCTGCGAGGCAGCCAGAGCAACGCCAGTAAGCGCCCAAACGGGTGCACGTTGGACCTCGATATGCGCTGGCCCCTCGTTATGCGCCGGGCACTCTTATGCGCTGGCGCTCCTTTATGTTCGGAGGTTCTCTAATGTTCTGAGGCTCTTTTATGTTCTGAGGGGTGTGTGGTGGTGGTTGCGTCGTGGTGTTTGTTTGGGGTCGACGTGTGGGGGTGGGGTGAACCAGGGCACGCCGGTGGTGGTGGTGATGGTCCAGTTTTCTTTGTGGATGAGGTGGTGGT
>NZ_JBHZPI010000051.1:0-2603 GCF_042788025.1 Paenarthrobacter sp. YIM B13468
GCGGCTTGGCGGGTGTCGGAGAAGCCGAAGCCGTCTGCTCCGAGGGAGGCGAAGTCGTTGGGGATGAATTGGCGGATCTGGTCGGGGACGGCTTTCATGTAGTCGGACACGGCGATGACGGGTCCGGTGGTGCCGGCGAGTTGTTCGGTGATGAACGGGGTGCGGGCGGGTTGGCCGGGGTTGAGGAAGGCGTGTTCTTCGGCGGCGAGTCCGTCGCGTCGGAGTTCGTTCCAGGAGGTTACGGACCAGACGTCGGCGGCGACTCCCCAGTCTTCGTTGAGGATCCTGGCGGCTTCGAGGGCCCAGGGCACGGACACGCCGGAGGCGAGGATGTTCGCGGTGGGCCGGTTGCCGTTGCCGGTGGTGTTTTCCGGGCCGGGGGCGAGGCGGTAGATGCCTTTGAGGAGCCCGTTGATGTCCAGGTTTTCCGGTTCGGCGGGTTGGGTGATGGGTTCGTTGTAGACGGTGAGGTAGTACATGACGTTCTTATCAGTACTGTCTTCGCCGTACATTTGTTCGAGGCCGTGGCGGATGATGTGGCCGATTTCGTAGCCGTAGGCGGGGTCGTAGGTTTTCACGGCGGGGTTGGTGGAGGCCAGCAGGGGTGAGTGCCCGTCGGCGTGTTGGAGTCCTTCGCCGGTGAGGGTGGTTCGTCCTGCGGTGGCGCCGATGATGAAGCCGCGGGTCATTTGGTCCGCGGCGGCCCAGAAGGAATCTCCGGTGCGTTGGAAGCCGAACATGGAGTAGAACACGTAGATCGGGACCAGGGGTTCGCCGTGGGTGGCGTAGGAGGTTCCGGCGGCGGTGAACGCTGCGACGGCGCCGGCTTCGTTGATGCCGGGGTGGATCAGTTGCCCGGCGGGGGATTCCTTGTAGGCCAGGACGAGGTCCCGGTCCACGGAGAGGTAGTTCTGGCCCTTGGGGTTGTAGATTTTCGCGGTGGGGAAGAACGCGTCCATGCCGAAGGTGCGGGATTCATCCGGGACGACCGGCACGAACCGGGCACCGAAGTTCTTGTCCCGCATGAGGTCTTTCAGGAGCCGGACGAAGGCCATGGTGGTCGCGGCTTGTTGTTTGCCCGATCCGCGTTTGGCGACTTCGTAGGACTTGGCCTCGGGCAGGGTGACGGGGGTGTGGGTGCGGCGGCGTTCGGGGACGAACCCGCCAAGTTCGGCCCGGCGTTCCATGAGGTATTTGATTTCCGGGGCGTCCATGCCGGGGTGGTAGTACGGGGGCCGGTAGAGGTCCGCGTCGAGCTGGTCATCGGTGATGGGGATGCGCAGGTGGTCACGGAAGGCCTTGAGGTCTTCCATGGTCAGCTTTTTCATCTGGTGGGTCGCGTTGCGGCCTTCGAAGTGCGGGCCCAGGCCGTAGCCCTTGACGGTTTTGGCCAGGATCACGGTGGGTTTGCCCTTGAACTCCACCGCTGCCTTGTACGCGGCGTAGACCTTGCGGTAATCGTGCCCGCCGCGTTTGAGGCCCCAGATCTGCTCATCGCTCAGGTCCGCGACCATGTCCTTGGTGCGGGGGTTCTTGCCGAAGAAGTGGTCCCGGACGAACCCGCCGGACTCGGCCTTGTAGGTCTGGTAGTCACCATCGGGGGTTTCGTTCATGATTTTCACCAACGCCCCGTCGGTGTCCTTTTCCAGCAGGGAGTCCCATTCCCGGCCCCAGACGACCTTGATCACGTTCCAGCCCGCCCCGCGGAAGAACGCTTCGAGTTCCTGCATGATCTTCCCGTTGCCCCGCACGGGCCCGTCCAGGCGCTGGAGGTTGCAGTTGATCACGAAGTTCAGGTTGTCCAGGTTCTCGTTCGCTGCCAGCTGCAGCAACCCGCGGGACTCGGGCTCGTCCATTTCCCCGTCGCCCAAAAACGCCCAGACCTGCTGGTCGGAGGTGTCCTTGATGCCCCGGCCCTGCAGGTACCGGTTGGACTGGGCCTGGTAGATCGCGTTCATCGGGCCGATGCCCATGGACACGGTCGGGAATTCCCAGAAGTCCGGCATCAACCTGGGGTGGGGGTAGGAGGAGAGGGCGTGGCCTTCCTTGGACTTTTCCTGGCGGAAACCGTCCAGGTCCGCTTCCGAGAGCCGGCCTTCCATGAACGCCCTGGCGTACATGCCCGGGGACGCGTGTCCCTGGAAGAACACCTGGTCCCCGCCCGAGGGGTGGTCCTTGCCGCGGAAGAAATGGTTGAACCCGACCTCGTACAAGGTCGCCGCGCCCGCGTAGGTGGAAATATGCCCACCCACCCCAATATCGGACCGCTGCGCACGGTGGACCATGACCGCGGCGTTCCAGCGCATGTACGCACGGTACCGGCGCTCGAACTCCTCGTTCCCGGGGAACTCCGCTTCCTGGTCCACCGGGATCGTGTTCACATAATCAGTGGTCGTCACCATCGGCACACCCACCGACCGGGCACCAGCACGCTGCAACAACGAACGCATAATGTACTGGGCACGCTCCGTGCCCTGCTCCGCGATCAACGCATCAAGGGACTCAATCCACTCCGCGGTCTCTTCCGGATCACGATCAGGCAGCTGGGCAGTCAACCCGCTGAGGATGTGTGAGGTCTCTTCTCCTGCAGCCACGTCCAACCT
>NZ_JBHZPI010000052.1:0-2144 GCF_042788025.1 Paenarthrobacter sp. YIM B13468
TTCTGTCAGCGCTGGTCGAATAGTGAGCCATTTCGTGGGTTGAAAACTGAGCCACGTTGACGTGGTTATTCTTCCGTATTTTCCAGTCTTGTCGAGGGTAGCGAGTCTGTTTGTGTGTGTTTGAGCCGGTAGCTGGAGCCTTTGAGCGTGATGACTTCGGCGTGGTGAACGATCCGGTCGATCATGGCTGAGGCCACGACCTGGTCTCCGAACACATCACCCCATCGGGCGAAGGGCAGGTTCGAGGTCAGGATCAGGGATGCGTGTTCGTAGCGTGAGGAAACGAGCTGGAAGAACAAGTTCGCGGCGTCTTGCTCGAACGGGATGTAGCCAACCTCGTCCACGATGATCAGCCCGTAGCGACGCAGCCGGACCAGCTCCTGCGGCAACCTCCCGTTCTGGTGCGCTGTCTGGAGCCGGGCAACCCAGTCGATAGCGGTACCGAACAAGACCCGGTGGCCCAGTTGCGCGGCGCGCAGTCCGAGCCCGGTCGCGAGGTGGGTTTTCCCCGTGCCGGGCGGGCCGAGCAGGACGATGTTGGATGCCTCGGTCAGGAACGACCCGGTAGCCAGGTGGGCGATCGTGTCCCGTTTGAGGCCTGGCTGATGGTCGAAGCTGAAGTCCTCCAGCGATTTACGGGCCGGGAACCCCGCGGCCCTGGTACGGGCCTCGGCTCCGGAGGCTTCGCGGGCGGCGACTTCCCGGGAAAGGACGGCGGCGAGGTATTCCTCATGGGTCCAGCCGGCCTCTCGTGCCTGTTCAGCGAGACGGGTGGCCGCTTCCCTGATCCGGGGTGCTTTCATGGCCCGGGAGTAGTACTCGATCTGGCCGACGGTTTCCTTGGTCCCGGACATCATGCGACCTGCCCGTCATCAATGACGATCCCGAATGCGCGATCATAGTCAGCCAAGTCCCGCAGCCCCGCAGTGTCCGCGGAGGGGGCGGGGTTCTGGAAGGCTTTCCGCAGGGTCCGGGCAGCGTCGACGTGGTCCGGGTCAGTGATCGTCAGGCCGGTGCCCCAGGACCGGGCATGATCGCCGACATTTCTGCCGTCCAGGCTGATGCGGACCGTGTCCAGGTCTGCGGTGATCTCGACGAACCTGCCGATGGCCTGCGGGTGGACGGAGTAGTCATTCGATCCCACCCGGACGTAGTAATCCCGTGGGAGCCTGATCCTCGCCGCGAACCCTGTCACGGGCGGAACCGGAGGCAGTGCCAACATCCCCGCCTTGTCCTGGTCAAGCAGTTCCGTGGGCCGGGCCCCGGTCCGCCGGACCAGCCGTGCGTTGGCTCTGGGCAGCCACTGGCCGAGCTGGGTGTTGAAATCCTCAGGGGATGTGAAGGACCGCCCTGGCAGGAAGGAGGTTTCGAAAAACCCGTTGGCCCGTTCCACCACGCCCTTGGACTCCGGGTCGTAGGGCTTGACCTGCACGATCTTCGTCGCGAGGACCCCGGCGAAAGCTGACACCCCGGCCGCGAAGCTGTTCCGCCGACCGATGCCGGTTTCGTTATCCCAGACCAGCCGCCGCGGAACAGCGCCCAAACCGCTAAGGAGCTCCCACATGCCAGCGAGCAGATCCCCGGTCATGCGCGACGGAATCATCCGCGCCATGATGAACCGCGAATGCGAGGACACCATCACCAACACCGGCAGGATCCGCGGCTTCCCGGACCCGACCGGGATCCGCACCTCCGGGAACCACAAGTCGCACTGGGCCTGCTCGCCCGGTTCGTAACTGATCCGATCCGCGGGATCCGGTGGTGCGTACTCCGGCCGGATCCGGGCCACGTTTTCCCTGAACCAGGCCGGAGAACCGGTCCACCCCACCCGCTCCGCCACTACCGTGGCCGGCATCCGCGGGTTCTCTTTCAGCAACGCCCGGATAGCCGGCTCGATTGCCTTGATCCCGGAATCCTGCCGCGCGCGCACATACACCGGCGGCCCCTCGGCACTGACAGCCTTCGCAACCGTGTTTCTTGAGATACCCAGCCGCGCTGCTATCGACCTCATCGACTCACCCTCGGCAAGATGCAACCGCCGAATAAGCGCCCAATCCTCCACAGTGATCACCCACCCAATCGTTTGGAACGAGTGGCTCAGTTTTCAACCGTCACAATGGCTCACTTTTCGACCGGCACCGACA
>NZ_JBHZPI010000053.1:0-2004 GCF_042788025.1 Paenarthrobacter sp. YIM B13468
CCGACGATGGCTTCGTGGCGGAAGTCGATGGGGTCATCGCAGACGGCTTGGCCTTTGAGGTGGTTGGAGATGGCCCAGACCTTGAGGTTGTACTTGTCCAGGATGGCGAGTTTGTTCTCGACGTAGCCGGGTTCGTCCCAGCGCCAGGCGTCCAGGTGGTCTCCGGAGACGGCGATTTCCAGGCCGTCGTAGCCCCAGCCCGAGGCAAGCTTGGCGACTTCCTCGAAGGGAAGGTCGGCCCACTGGCCAGTGAACAGGGTGTATGGGCGGGGCATGTCAGGCTCCTTCGGTAGTGGTGCTGGTTGGCTTCGGGGAAAGCTGGATCAGTGAGCTCTTGGCCGCTGCGGATTCTTCGATGGCAGCGAGGACGTGCTGGACGTTCAGGCCTTCTTCGAACGACGGCGATGGCTGGCTGCCGTCCCGAATGGCCAGCAGGAAGTCTCGGATTTGGTGGGTGAAGGTGTGCTCCCAGCCGATGATATGACCCTGCGGCCACCACGCTTCGAGGTAGGGGTGTTCGGGTTCGTTGACCAGGATCCGCCGGAAACCCTGCTCGCGGACAGGGGCGGTCGCATCCAGGAAGCCGAGCTCGTTCAAATTCTCGAGGTCGAACAGGATGGTGCCCTTGTCTCCGTAGATTTCGAGTTTGAGGGAGTTCTTCTGGCCGGTTGCTACGCGGCTGACTTCCACTGAGGCAATTGCTCCGGAGGCGAGTGTCAGGGTAGCCCAGGCGGCGTCGTCGACCGTGACATCTTCCAGGCCGTCCGCTCCGGGGCGGCGGTTCACGAACGTGTGCAGGCGGCCCGTGACCTCGGTGACGGCATCGCCCAGGAGGAACAGGACTTGGTCGATGGCATGGGAGGCGATGTCGCCCAGCGCACCGGAGCCGGCGGTTTCCTTGCGGAGGCGCCAAGTCATGGGGGATTCGGCGTCGGAGAGCCAGTCCTGGAGGTAGGCGGCGCGGACGTGGCGGACGGTGCCGAGCCGGCCTTCGGCGATCAGTTCGCGGGCCAGGGCGAGGGCCGGGACGCGGCGGTAGTTGAAGCCGATCATCGACTGGACGCCGTTCGCGCGGGCGACGGCCGCGGCTGCGGTCATGGCTTCTGCCTCGGCGATCGTGTTCGCCAGAGGCTTTTCCACGAGGACGTGTTTCCCGGCAGCGAGGGCGGCAACAGCGATCTCGGCGTGCATCCAGCCCGGAGCGCAGATATCGACGATGTGGATGTCGTCCCGCTCAATGACCGAGCGCCAGTCGGTGGCGGACTCTGCCCAGCCGTACTTGGCGGCGGCCGCCGCGACGGATTCGGCGTCCCGGCCGACGAGGACTTTTTGCTCGAAGGCGGGGACGTCGAAGAAGCTGGCCACGTTCCGCCACGCATTCGAGTGGGCCTTCCCCATGAAGGCATAGCCGATGGCGGCCACACCCAGCGGGGCAGATGCTGGGCCGTGTGCCGGGGCAGGCGTTTGGTCGGATGGGCGGACTGGGGTGGTCATGGTGTGGTTCCTCGCTGATTCTTAGAGTGTGGCGGTTTCCGGCGCCCAGTCCTCCGGGACGGGTTCGGAGGCGGGCGCGTTGCTGGTGACATCTACGAACGAGCCCGACTCCACGGATTCGGAAATCGAGACCATCGTGTCCAGCACGTGGTAAGCCAGTTCGCCGGTGGCGCGGTGCGGAGTGCCTGAACGCAGGGCACGGGCCATGTCCAACACGCCCAGGCCGCGGCCGTTGGCCGGTCCGGTGGCGGGGATGATCTCGGGTTCTTCCGCCCCGGGCCGCCAGAGCCTGAGGTCGCCGTCGAAATAGTTCGGGTCCGGCAGCGAGAGCGTGGCCTCGGAGCCGGTGATTTCCACGAATCCCATTCGCTGGCGGGGGGACTCGAAGGAGAACACGCTGTGCGAGGACGCACCGCTTTCGAACTGCGCCATCGCGGAGACGTGTGTGGGGACCTCGACGGCGAACTCCTCCCCGGCCTTCGGACCGGAACCAATGATCCGGGTCGCCTT
>NZ_JBHZPI010000054.1:0-1878 GCF_042788025.1 Paenarthrobacter sp. YIM B13468
GCCCGGCAAAATTTCAACCAATCAAAAAACAATCGGCATCAACAAACTTGGCACACTATTGAGTTCTCAAACAACAGACCCCCCAAAACATCACCCCGCACAGCGCACCACAAAAGCAGCACACGCAACAAGGCCATTGGAAAAGAAGAGTTATTTTTGGCCGCCTACCGAACCGTACACACCTTCCGGCTTTCCGTTTCGCACCCGGCGACTCAGAAAACAATACACGCCCCACACCCCCAACGCAAATCCACCCCAACAACCACCCAACACACCCCCAAAACCCCCGCCAGCCCGCCGTCGAACATTCGTTCAGAGGCGCGGCAATAGGCCAGTTACGATTCGCCTTCAGTCAAGAAAGTCAGGCATTCCGAAGTGGCGATGCAGACCATCGTCGAGGAATCGCATGATCGATGCGATCTTGTCGCCAGTCTGAGTTGGCTCAATCACCAAGAGTCCCCGGGCCCGGCCCTGCAGATAACAGACGAACGCCGGCCTGCCACCGGCAGTGACAGCAACCAGGGCGTAATTGCCGCCAGGCCTGCCGGCCGCACTGGCTCGGAGGAAATTCCCGACGGCGTGCTGGCCCACGTAAAGTTCGTTGGCCGGGGGCATGGCAAGCCAGCATTGATCAGTGAGGAGCTCAAGGACGGAATCGACGTCGTCTCGCGAGAAGGCATCGGCAAATTTGCGGGCTAAATCGTGGTGGCGTGCTCCGCTCGCGATTGACCTTGGAGAATGTCTGGCGGAGCGGGCGCGCTGAAGAAGACCCTTAGCCGCCGTCGGGCCTATCGCGAGCATCTCAGCAGCTTCGGTAACGGTGAAATTCAGCACATCACAGAGGATCAACACGGCAGCCTGGCGCGGTGGCATCCGTTGAAGCGCAACAACAAACGCGAGCTCGACACTTTCGCGGGCAACTGCCTGCACAGCAGGATCAAGCTCATCGACCAATCCATCGGGGTAAGGCTGCAATTGCGGTTGATCGAATCGGTCGTTGGGCGTAGGTGGCTCGAAGGGAGGTATTGGGGCCGGGCGAGGTCGCCGACGTTGCTCTCTTAGAGCATTTAGCGAACGAGTAGTGGCAATCCGGTAGAGCCAGGTTCGCAAGGACGATCGGCCGGCAAACCCAGGCAACCCTTTCCATGCCGCAAGCAAAACCTCCTGCAGTACGTCATCTGCATCGTCCACAGATCCTGTAATCCTGTAGCAATGCAGATGAAGCTCCCGGCGAAAGGGGGCTACGAGCGAGGCAAAAGCCTCCTCATCGCCGGACCGGGCGGCCTCCAACTCGGCTGACGTCACGCTTCAATCTTGGCACGGACCCACTAGGCCGTTCCGATCCGCTGCGAAGCGGTGTCTAAACAGGAGTATCCGCCTACGAAAGGAATCAGACCATGTCTGAAAAACAGGCCAAAGCCGTCGAGATCGCAGTCGCCTATCACCGGGCCTGGACAACCGGCGATCTGGACGCAGCCATCAAGCACTTAGCCGAGGATGTCACCTGCCATGCACCGTCCGGCACCTTGAATGGTAGTGCCGCTGTCCGGGCATTCATGGAGCCGTTCGCTGCTACGCTCACAAAATCTACACTTATTGCGGCTTACGGGTCCTACGACGAAGCGATACTCATGTACGACACAGCTAATCGGGCAGTTCCGAGCGCACCGGGCGCGGAACTGTATCGCATTCACAACGATCAGATCGCCGAGATCCACATCATCTTCGATCGTCTGCCTTTCGCCTTGGCACGTGGCGACGTAGTTAGGACGTGAGCACCTGATCTGGTTGTTAAGAGCCTGTTAAAGTGGGGAAGCCCCGACCGTGGTGGTCGGGGCTTCCCGTTAATTGTTGTCCGGCGGTGTCCTACTCTCCCAC
>NZ_JBHZPI010000055.1:0-1511 GCF_042788025.1 Paenarthrobacter sp. YIM B13468
CCCTCTGCGTCAGGCTGGTTGTGAGTCAGGTGGTGTGTGACGAGAGCAGGAGTAGCCATGACTGTTGGCCCGAGAGGTATTAGCCGTGATGAGATCCGGGACATGGTGCATCAGTACTATGTGCAGCCGTACGGGACGAGGAAGGAATGGCTTGCCTCCCAGCCGGTGAGTGAGTGGACGTTCCGGAAGTGGCGGCGGATGATCCAGGAGGGTGACCTCGACCGGAATCTGATTCCACGAGAGCATGGGAACATGGCCCGCACGAATGGCGAGTGGTCGGCGTTTGAAAGAGCGCGTGCCAAGGAAATCGCTGAACATCAGTCCGAAGTTGAACAACTCAAGAACCGCGTCCGGGAGCTTGAGGGAACGAACGAAGCTTTGGGAAAAGCTATCGGGCTCTTGCACGGGTTGAGCGTGCCAGAGCCCGATACGGCTCCGACGAACGATCCGAAAAGTTCATCGAAGCCGAAAACCTCCTCGTCCGGAACCTGAAAGAGCTCACCGGCTCGCAACGGCGAGCCCTGAAGATGGCCGGGGTTTCACGCTCGACGTGGCACTACCGGCAAAACCCCCGCGAACGGGTGCGGGACCCGATCGGGCAGTCCGAGCGGGCCTACGAGTCCCGCATCAGCGGCCCGGACCGTGACCGGATCGCCGAATACATCATGGGTGGCTGGGCCGATCAGGTCTCTGTGGATCACTCCTTCGCGACGGCCTGGGACGCCGGGGTGATGCTCGCCTCCCGCCGCACTTGGTGGCGGATCGCAGCCGAGATCGAGGAGCAGATGCTCCGACCGAAAATCCTGACCAAAAGCGAGAACAAACGGCCCCCACGACAGAAACCTATCCTGAAGGCCACAGGCCCGGGCCAGGTCTGGTCCTGGGATATCACCGATCTCTACTCGCCCTGGCGCGGGAAAACGTTCAAGGCCTACTCGGTCATGGATATCTATTCCCGCCAGATGGTTGCATGGCGGGTCGAGGAACGAGAAGCGGACCACCTCGCAGTGGAGATGTTCGAAACCGCTATCGCCGAGCACGGGGCACCCTGGGTCGTTCACGCCGATTCAGGGCCGGCTATGAAATCAAACCTGCTCCGGGATGCCCTCACCGCCCACGGCGTGGAACTCACCCACAACCGCCCCTACGTCTCGAACGACAACCCCTTCTCAGAGTCCGGGTTCCGGACCATGAAATACCGGCCAGGTTACCCACGGATCTTCAAAGACCTCCAAGGCGCAAGGACCTACCTCGCAGACTACGTGCCCTGGTACAACACCAAGCACAAACACTCAGGCATCGCCCTGTTCTCCCCAGCACAAGTCCACGACGGCACATGGAAAACCATTTGGAAGGAACGCGACCAAACCCTGCAACGCTACTACGACCAATACCCACACCGATTCCGACAACGCCCCACAACACCAGCACCGCAAACCTACGTAGGAATCAACCTCCCCGAACCAAACAAACAACCAACCCACTGACTCCACACAGCTTGACAGCCTGCG
>NZ_JBHZPI010000056.1:0-1290 GCF_042788025.1 Paenarthrobacter sp. YIM B13468
GGGTTATAGGACAAAACGTGTGTATTGGTTGGGCCTGCTTTCCAGCGCTGGCGGGCGAATTCCGGGATAGCTAAGCTTTTGGAGCTTAGGGTGGCTGGGGTGCTTGCATATCTGGGGAATGTTTGGTCTGCGGCCAGACGCTGGTACGGAACGGGAAAACGGCAGCGGGCAAACAGCGCTACCGGTGCCTGAACTGCGGGGCGAGCCGTTCCGGTCAACGTCCGGATGTCAGCCGTCGCGCTGAGCTGGAGGCGTTTCTTGGTTGGTTGTTAGGCACTTCAGGCCAGTCGTCGCTGACCATGTTCGGCACGGCCCGGTCCTTCCGACGGCGCACGGCCTGGTGCTGGAACATCGCCCCGCGCATTCCCGTGACCGGGGAGGTCCATGACCAGATCCAGGTCGATGGGATCTTTGTCGGGTCGTGGTGCTGCCTGATCGCTGTTGCCGGTGATTACGTGCTTGGCTGGCAGTGGTGCGACACCGAGAAAAAGGCCGCGTGGGCGGCGCTGCTGCAACGGTTCCCTGCCCCTCGCGTGGTGATCACTGACGGCGGTTCGGGGATCGCCGCAGCCCTGTCGGAGTGCTGGTCAGAAACCGCGGTCCAACGGTGTCTGGTCCATGTCCAACGCAATGTCCGGACCTACCTGACCAGCCGGCCCCGAACGGATGCGGGCAAAGCATTGCTGCGGCTGGGACGGGCGTTGACCAGGATCAAAGCCCCCGCCGAAGCAGCCGCCTGGCTCGCGGGTCTCAATGACTGGCATCAGGAACACGGGCATCTGGTCAAGGCCCGCACCTACCGCACCGCTACGGCCATGGCTCCGGGATGGGTCCGGGCCAACCAAACCTGGTGGTACACCCACGACAGACTCCGCAAGGCCTACCGGCTGCTGGAACGACTCGGCCAAGCCGGGACCCTCTTTACCTATCTGCAGGCTGAATACACCGGACTGGATATCGCCTCGACGACCAACCGGATCGAAGGAGGCACCAACGCGCAACTCCGATTGATCCTGCGGGCCCACCGGGGCATGAGCGAGGACCACCAAAAACGCGCCATCGAGTGGTACCTCTACCTCCACAGCGACCAACCCCGGCCCCCGGCGAAGCTCATCGAAAACCGGCACTACAAACCCGGCAGGACCAACGCCAGCACAACCACAGAACCGGAGCCCGGCCCCGAGATCTACAGCACCGGCCTCAGCCCCGATGAAGGCCTCTGGCACCGCGCAGGCTGGGCCGGACGATCATGACACACCCGGGATTTACACACGTTTTGTCCTATAACCC
>NZ_JBHZPI010000057.1:0-1277 GCF_042788025.1 Paenarthrobacter sp. YIM B13468
TGGTGGTGCTGGTTGGTGTTGGTGTTAGTTGTTGGTGGTGCGGCGGTTGCGGAGGAACATCAGGGCTGCGCCGGCGACGAGGAGGGCACCGGCTGCGTAGAGGATGCCGGTTCCGACGCCACCGGTCAGGGGCAGTTCGAAGCCGCTGTTGGAGGGGATGTTCTTCACTTGCAGGTCGATTCCGACCGTGGTGGTGGTGCTGTTGATCAGGAAGGACACCGGCTCGGCGAGCAGTTCATAGCCTGTCGGGGCGGTGGTTTCCACGAGGTAGTACGTGCGGTAGTCGGGGCTTCCGGGTGCCACGGCGGCGCCGTTGGCCCAGTCGGAGTACCGCAGTCCCGAGATCGTGAGCGTGCCGTCAGCGGCGACGGTGAAGACCGTCTGGCCGTTGAGGTCTACAGGGTTCGTTCCAGCCTGTGCGTCGGCTTCGTTGGTGTAGACGGAGAACGCGGCACCGGCCAGGGCTGCACCGTTTTCGTTGACTTTCTGCAGGGTCATTTCGCCCCACTTGGTCACGACCGGGGGTGTGACGATCGGGCCGCCGGGCTGGCCCGGTGCGATGGTGAAGCTGGCAGCGTTCGGGTAAACGAGGGCTTCGTTTTCGATTTCACCGATGGTGTTGACCGTGGTGTTCACGATGACCTGCACGCGGGTGTCGGTGTGTGCTGCCAGTTTGGCAAGACCGGCGTCGGTGAAGATGACCGAGACGGTGTTGGTGGCGGCGTCGAAGGTCACGGTGTAGTCCGTGCCCTCGGTGAGGGGGGTGCCGTCAACGAGGGTCGCGGACGCGCCGATGTAGGTCAGTTTCTGGTCCAGGACGTCCACGATCTTGTAACCATCGATGGTGGTTTCGTTGGGGATGTCACCGGTGATGGTGAAGTCGATCTGGTCCCCGAGCTTGACGTCCGGGGCGTCCGTGACGGTCTTTTCAGCACCCGCAACGGAGTTCTTCGGGTAGACGTGGACGTCGTAGATCCAGTTGTCCTTGTTATCCGGGTCCGTCAACGGCACCGAGACCAGGAACGGGGCCGAGGGCGTGACACCGGCCGGGTAGTTCGTTTCCGTCACCAGGTACAAGCCCACGGGCAGGGAAGTGAAACTTGCCGTACCGGCGGCGTCAGTGGTCTTCGCCTGGGCAGTACCCAGGGTGTACCCGGCACCGGTGATCGAGGCTTCGGCGTTGGCCGGGTCGAAGATGCTGGAGAGGTTGTGCGCCGCGTCCCAGCCTGCGTTGGTGGACAGGTCAATGGTGTTGACCTGCTCGATGGTGAACTCGA
>NZ_JBHZPI010000058.1:0-1241 GCF_042788025.1 Paenarthrobacter sp. YIM B13468
GGCGACTCAGAAAACAATACACGCCCCACACCCCCAACGCAAATCCACCCCAACAACCACCCAACACACCCCCAAAAAACCCCCGCCAGCCCGCCGTCGAACACCACTCCGTTCATTCATCAGCCTGGCTAACGTGACCACTTTCGATGACGACCGCGCGCACTGGTGGGAGGATGGGACGCATGGAACTGCACATCACAGGCGATGCCGCCGCCGACCAGCTATTGAGCGACGATGCTTTCGCATTGCTGACCGGAATGTTGCTCGATCAACAGGTGACCATGGAGTCGGCATTTGCCGGTCCAGAGAAGATCCGTTCGCGCCTTGGGTCACTGGATCCTGGCACGATCGCAGACTACGACCCCGCGGGCTTCGTGGAGGTATTCAAAGAACGCCCTGCCGTACATCGCTTCCCAGGCTCCATGGCCGGCAGAGTCCAAGCCCTCGCCGAAACGGTACACCGGGATTGGAACGGAGACGCTGCGGCAATCTGGAGCAGCGGCAATCCCGACGGAGCTGAGGTACTTCGCCGGCTCAAGGCCTTGCCAGGGTTCGGGGAGCAGAAAGCGAAAATCTTCCTGGCCCTCCTCGGTAAGCAATGCGGCCTTCAAGCAAACGGATGGCGGGAAGCAGCTGGGCACTACGGCGAAGAGGGCTCATACCTCTCTGTTGCCGACATCGTGGATCCCGATTCTTTGGTCAAAGTTCGCGCCAGCAAGCAAGCGGCCAAAGCGGCGGCAAAGGCTTCTAAGACAACGAACGCCTAATCACTCCAGCGTTGACGGGTAGCTGTCGCGCGATCATGTCCGGCCTTCCAATTCCTCCAGCTTTTCCAGATAGGCGCTTTGGCCCGCCCCTAACGAATATGGCTGCTCGAAGAGTATGGGTACGGAGCGGAACCGAGACGCCTAGGGGGTAAACACGGACGGCAAGGAAGGCGCCGACTTCAAAGTCTTGCTTCGTCGGCTCCACACCTCACCCGTCAGTGATGAACTGGCCATGGACTCCAAAACCCGACTCTTCCCACCCGGGATGCGCCGCTAGCAGTGATGAGGCCTCGATGGATGGACAGTCGAACGTCAGTTAAAAAAGTGAAGGCCTCCATGGTGGTGGAGGCCTTTGTCTTGGGTTCAGCGTTGGCAGGCTTCTGGTCGTGTTTGGTGTGTCGTTTAAATGTGGGAGACCCCCCGACCCGGTGTGGGTTGGGGGGTCTCGACCTAATGTGTGTCCGGCGGTGTCCT
>NZ_JBHZPI010000059.1:0-1192 GCF_042788025.1 Paenarthrobacter sp. YIM B13468
GAGATCGGCCGTGGTCTGGAAGTGATCGAGTTCGCCTGCGGCATCCCGTCCCTGCTCAAGGGTGACTACTCGGACCAGGTCTCCACCGGCATTGATGTGTTTTCCTTCCGTGAATCCCTGGGCGTGGTTGCCGGTATTACCCCGTTCAACTTCCCGGTGATGGTGCCGTTGTGGATGGCTCCGATGGCGATCGCGACCGGTAACGCGTTCATCCTCAAACCCTCCGAGCGCGACCCGTCCGCACCGATGTTGCTCGCGAAGCTGTGGAAGGCCGCCGGTCTGCCTGATGGGGTGTTCCAGGTCCTGCACGGCGGGAAGGAAACCGTTGACGGGCTCCTGACGCACCCGGACGTGGACGGCATTTCCTTTGTTGGCTCGACCCCGATTGCGCAGTACGTCCACGAAACCGCCACGAAGCACGGCAAGCGGGTCCAGGCCCTGGGCGGGGCGAAGAACCACGCGATCGTGCTTCCGGACGCTGACCTGGACAACGCAGCTGACCACCTCGCCGCCGCGGCGTTCGGTTCCGCGGGGGAGCGGTGCATGGCGATCTCCGTCGCTGTCGCTGTCGGGGACGCGGCTGATTTGCTGGTGAAGAAGGTCCAGGAACGTGCCCTGGCCGTGAAGGTCAACAACGGCACAGTGCCCGGTGCGGAGATGGGTCCGGTCATCACCCCGGCCTCCAAGGAACGCATCGAACGGATCGTCACCGAAGCAGAGCAGGCCGGCGCTGCCATGGTGGTGGACGGCCGCGACCTCGTCGTCCCCGGCCACGAGGAGGGTTTCTGGGTTGGCCCCACCGTGATCGATCAGGTCAGCACCGAAATGAGCGCGTACACGGAGGAGATCTTCGGGCCCGTGCTGGTGGTGGTCCGCGTGGACACCCTCGAGGAGGGCATCGCGCTGATCAATGCCAACCCGTACGGCAACGGCACCGCGATCTTCACCTCCTCCGGCGCCGCAGCCCGGACGTTCCAGCGCTCCGTGACCGTGGGCATGGTCGGCATCAACGTGCCCCTGCCCGTTCCGGTGGCTTACCACTCCTTCGGCGGCTGGAAGAACTCCCTCTTCGGCGACAAACACATCTATGGCCCCGAAGGCGTGTCCTTCTACACCCGCGGCAAAGTCATCACCTCCCGCTGGCCCGAACCCACCCACGCCTCCGGCGCCTCCTACAACTTCCCCTCCAACT
>NZ_JBHZPI010000006.1:0-209632 GCF_042788025.1 Paenarthrobacter sp. YIM B13468
AGGCCTCTGGCACCGCGCAGGCTGGGCCGGACGATCATGACACACCCGGGATTTACACACGTTTTGTCCTATAACCCAGCGCTTGCTGGTCCTAACAACGAAAAAGCCCCAATCCGAAGATTGGGGCTTTTTTACTGGAGGGGACGACGGGAATCGAACCCGCGTAATCAGTTTGGAAGACTGAGGCTTTACCATTAAGCTACGTCCCCGGATGGATCTCCTGCTGGATCCTTGTATGGATCTCTCGCTTAGGACATCTTCCCGGTGGCTGTTGAAGCCGGGTACAACTAAACCTAATTCCGGCGGCGGTGTCAAATGTGCATTCCGGGCCCGCTTGCCCGTAGACTGTCCTGTGCATTCGGGGTGTAGCTCAGCTTGGCTAGAGCGCCTGCTTTGGGAGCAGGAAGTCGCAGGTTCAAATCCTGTCACCCCGACTCTGTGTTTCGTGTCCGCCTCAGGGATGCGGCAGAACCCCATACCCACAAATTCAGGAGTACTTAGACTGTGAAGAGCGCTGTCGAGAACCTCACCCCCACGCGGGTCAAGCTCAACGTTGAGGTTCCCTTTGAGGAACTGAAGCCGAGCATCGATGCCGCTTACAAGACTGTTGCTTCGCAGATCCAGGTCCCCGGATTCCGCAAGGGCAAGGTTCCGTCCAAGCTGATCGACCAGCGCGTTGGCCGTGGCTATGTCCTGGAAACCGCCATCAACGATGGCCTCAACGGCTGGTACCAGGCCGCTGTCCAGGAAACGGGTGTTCGTCCCCTGAGCCGTCCTGAAGTTGAAATCACCGAGGTTCCGGACCCGTCCGCCACCGACGGCGAGCTCAAGTTCCAGGTGGAAATTGACGTACGCCCCGAGATCGAGCTGCCGGACTACGCAGGCATCAAGGTTGAGGTTGCTGCGGCCGAATCCTCTTCTGAAGACGTCGACAAGGCCCTGGATGAACTTCGTGGCCGCTTCGGCACCCTGAAGTCCGTGGAGCGTCCCGCACAGAACGAGGACTTCCTCACGATCGACATCACCGCGACGATCGATGGCGAAGAAATCGACTCGGCCTCAGGCTTGTCCTACCAGGTTGGTGCCGGCACCATGCTTGAGGGCCTGGACGAGGCCGTAACCGGCCTGTCCGCCGACGAAGAGGCAATCTTCGACACCACGCTCGTTGGTGGCGACCACGCCGGCGAGGCGGCCCAGGTGAAGGTTGTTGTCAAAGCCGTCAAGGAGCGCGAGCTTCCTGAGGCCAACGACGACTTCGCCCAGCTGGCCTCGGAATTCGACACCCTTGCTGAGCTCCGCGAGGACCTCGCCAAGCAGGCTGCCGATTCCAAGGTTGTCGGACAGGGTGTTGAGGCCCGCGACAAGGTTCTGGACAAGCTTGTAGAGCTCGTCGAGGTCCCTGTTCCGGCTTCGGTTGTCGAAGAGCAGATTGAAGCTCACTTCAACCCGGAGAACGCCCACGGCGAAGGTGACCACGACACCGAGGAACACCGCGCCGAGGTCAAGGCCAACACCGAGCGCGCCTTCCAGAACGAGGTCATCCTTGACGCCATTGCGGACAAGGAAGAAGTTGAGGTCAGCCAGAACGAGCTGATCGACTACATCGTCAGCACGGCAAGCCAGTACGGCATGGACCCCAACCAGTTCGCCCAGATCATCGATCAGAGCGGCCAGGTTCCCATGATGGTTTCCGAGGTACGCCGCCGCAAGGCACTGGCCGTTGTGCTGGGCCAGGCCGAGGTTGTCGACTCTGAAGGCAACAAGGTCGACCTCAGCGACTTCGTCCGCCCCGCAGGCGAGGTTGCTGCCGACGAGTCTGCAGTTGCCGAAGCCGGCGAGGAAGCGGATGTTGTCGCCAGCGATGACCCCGCAGCCGTGAAGTTCTAGTCAAAACACATCAACCGACCCCGGATCAGCAGATCCGGGGTCGGTTTGTTTTAAGCCCTGAACGGACAAGTCCGCATACAATAAGCGCGCTGGATCTGCGGGCCCGCTCCAATCGTGCGCCGTCAGCGAACAGCGCGATTCCGGCGAACAAATCGTCCCTGAAAACGGTTAGTGTCCAAGTAGTGAAGTTCAGTGAGGTCACTGGCACCAGCGAGAGGTAAGTACTTATGTCACAGCAATCAGAGGCTCCCCGGATGGCAACTGTCGATCCCGCAGCCCAGGACAACTACATCTACAACCGCCTGCTGAAAGAGCGCATCATCTGGCTTGGCTCTGAAGTCCGTGACGAGAACGCCAACGCCATCTGCTCGCAGCTGCTCCTCCTCTCGGCTGAAGACCCCGAGAAGGACATCTACCTTTACATCAACTCGCCCGGTGGCTCCGTGACGGCCGGCATGGCCATCTACGACACCATGCAGTTCATCCCCAACGATGTTGTCACTGTTGCCACCGGCCTGGCTGCCTCCATGGGTCAGTTCCTGCTCTCCTCCGGAACCAAGGGTAAGCGCTACGCGACCCCCAACGCCCGTATTCTCATGCACCAGCCTTCCGGTGGTATCGGTGGCACTGCTTCGGATATCAAAATCCAGGCCGAGCTGATCCTGCACATGAAGAAGGTCATGGCGGAACTCACTGCCGAACAGACGGGCCAGACTGTGGAGACCATCCTCAAGGACAACGACCGCGACAAGTGGTTCACGGCCACCGAGGCCCTGGAGTACGGCTTCTTCGACAAGATCTCGGCCCACGCAGGCTCGGTAGCTGGTGGCGGTGGAACGGCCAACCAGTCGAACTCCGAGCCAGGCTCCGAAAACTAACCGGCACCAAAGAACCACTGAAACCCAGGAGTAATGACATGAACTACAACTTCGGATGGTCTGCCGGTAATCTCCCAACCAGCCGCTACGTCCTGCCCCAGTTTGAAGAGCGTACCCCTTACGGCTTCAAGCGCCAGGATCCGTACACCAAGCTGTTCGAGGACCGCATCATCTTCCTCGGCGTCCAGGTTGACGACGCTTCTGCCGATGACATCATGGCCCAGCTGCTGGTCCTTGAATCGACGGATCCGGACCGCGACATCACGTTGTACATCAATTCGCCAGGTGGATCCTTCACCGCCATGACGGCGATCTATGACACCATGCAGTACATTCGTCCCGAGATCCAGACGGTATGCCTGGGCCAGGCAGCCAGCGCGGCTGCTGTGCTGCTTGCAGCAGGAACTCCGGGCAAGCGGCTGGCACTGCCGAACGCACGCGTGCTGATCCACCAGCCCGCGTTGTCCGGCGGCCAGGGCGGCCAGGCATCCGACCTCGAGATCCAGGCTGCTGAAGTCATGCGCATGCGTACATGGCTTGAGGACACGCTGGCACACCACTCCGGCCGCACGTCCGAGCAGGTCAATAACGACATCGAGCGCGACAAGATCCTGACCGCGGCCGAGGCCATGAGTTACGGCTTGATTGACCAGGTTCTGGACTCCCGCAAGATCAAGCCCCAGGCAATCGCCAGGTAGCAGACAGTAAAACGACGCCGGTGCGGTTCGCGAAATATGGACCGCACCGGCGTTCTGTTTCCGCCCAAGCAGCCCATTGTGACCTAGAGTGGATGTTGTCACGGTGGTGCCAACCCCGGCCAGGCCGCACACTTGAGTACGGCGCGGAGCCGCATCACCCGCATGTAACGAAGGGATTCACACATGGCTCGGATTGGCGAGAGCACGGACCTGCTGAAGTGTTCTTTCTGCGGAAAGAGCCAGAAGCAGGTACGGAAGCTGATTGCCGGGCCCGGTGTGTACATCTGCGATGAGTGCATCGAGCTTTGCAACGAGATCATCGAAGAAGAACTTGCGGAAGTTTCGGACCTTGGCAGTTTTGAATTGCCCAAGCCCCGGGAGATCTTCGATTTCCTGCAGGAGTACGTCATTGGCCAGGAACCTGCCAAGCGGTCGCTGGCGGTTGCTGTGTACAACCACTACAAGCGCATCCAGGCTGGTCACGCTCCCAAAGCCGGCAGCCTTGGTGAGGGTCCGCATCACGAGGATGTGGAGATCGCCAAGTCCAACATCCTGCTGATTGGCCCAACCGGTTGTGGCAAGACCTACTTGGCACAAACGCTGGCGCGCAGGCTGAATGTGCCGTTCGCTGTAGCCGATGCCACGGCGCTCACGGAGGCAGGCTACGTTGGCGAGGATGTGGAGAACATCCTGCTCAAGCTCATCCAGGCGGCAGATTACGACGTCAAGAAAGCCGAACAAGGCATTATCTACATTGACGAGATCGACAAAATCTCCCGCAAGAGCGAGAACCCCTCGATCACCCGGGATGTCTCGGGCGAAGGAGTCCAGCAGGCCCTGCTGAAGATCCTCGAAGGCACCGTTGCCTCCGTGCCGCCACAGGGCGGACGTAAGCATCCGCATCAGGAATTCATCCAGATCGACACCACCAATGTGCTCTTCATCGTGGCAGGCGCATTTGCCGGTCTCGAGGACATCATCGGTTCCCGGTCCGGGCGCAAGGGCATCGGCTTCGGAGCGCCGCTCAACGAGGTCCGGGACAACGTGGACACCTACGGCGAAGTCATGCCCGAAGACCTGCTGAAGTTTGGACTCATTCCGGAGTTCATCGGCCGCCTGCCGGTGATCACCACCGTCTCGAACCTCGACCGTCCTGCATTGATCCAGATCCTTTCCACGCCCAAGAACGCTTTGGTGAAGCAATACCAGAAGATGTTCCAGTTGGATGGTGTGGAGCTGCAATTCGACGACGACGCGCTGGACGCCATCGCTGACCAAGCGCTTGAACGCGGCACAGGGGCACGTGGCCTGAGGGCCATCATGGAAGAAGTGTTGCTGCCAGTCATGTTTGATCTCCCGAGCAGGGATGACATCGCAACTGTGGTCATAACCGCTGATGTCGTGGATAACAAGGCCCAGCCGACCATGATCGGCCACGACGTCGTAGCGAAGCGCCGGAATAAGTCGGCCTAGCCAGCCGTTGGCCTAGTAGCGGCGGTTTCACTGATTCAGCGTCGCTCCACGCCCGTTTCCACTCTTGTCGAGGAGTTTCCTGTGCCCGAACAGAATTTGCCTGAGCAGTCCGTCAACAAAGCCGATTTCTGGTTCGATCCCGTTTGTCCCTTCGCATGGATCACATCGCGCTGGATCGGCGAGGTGGAGCAGGTGCGGGGTATTGAGACGGATTGGCATGTCATGAGCCTGTCGGTGCTCAACGAGGGCCGTGACCTTCCCGGCGACTACCGGGCAATGATGGACGACAGCTGGGGTCCGGTGCGTGTGATCATCGCGGCCCAGGAACTGCACGGCAGCAGCTACGTCAAGCCGTTGTATGACGCCATGGGGGAGCAGATCCACCATGAGGGCAACAAGGACCGTACTTCCGTGATTGAGAAGGCCCTGGCAGAGGTTGGGCTTCCCGCTGAACTGGCACGGTTCGCTGGTTCCGACGACTACGACACGCAATTGCGCGCTAGTCATGAGGCTGGCATCTCCTTGGTGGGCCAGGATGTCGGAACACCCGTGGTCGCGGTAAACGGTACGGCCTTCTTCGGCCCGGTCCTCACCCGGATTCCGAGGGGCGAAGAGGCGGGACAGCTTTGGGACGCCACGGTAACCCTTGCCGGGTACCCGCACTTCTTCGAAATTAAGCGCAGCCGCACGGAAAGCCCTGAGTTTAACTAGAGCTTCGCGGTTCAACCTGAACCAGAGCTGCCTGGAGCTACTTCAGGAAGCGTGACGTGCGCCGGTCCGCGAGGATCTTTCCGTTGGTTTGGCAGGTGGCACAGTACTGCAGTGAGGTGTCCGCGAAGGACACCTCACGCACAGTGTCACCACAGACAGGGCAGGGTAGCCCGGTCCTGGCATGCACCCTGAAATTGCTTCGCTTGGTGTCCTTCAGCTCGCTGGAAGGCTTTCCGGCTGCCGCGTTCACGGCGCCCACCAGTACTTCCTGCATGGCATCGTAGAGCCGCTGTACTGTTTCGCCGTCGAGCGACTTGGCGATGGCGAAGGGAGAGATTTTGGCAGCATGCAGTATCTCGTCGCTGTAGGCATTGCCAATCCCGGCGATGACACTTTGGCTGCGCAGAAGTCCCTTGATTTGTTGGGAACTTGACCTAAGGATTGCTGCCAGGGCATTTTCGTCGAAGTCGGGGCTGAGTGGTTCCGGGCCAAGGGTTGCGATTCCAGGAACATCCAAGGGATCCCTTACTACGTAGATGGCCAGGCTTTTCTTGGTGCCGGCTTCCGTCAGGTCAAGACCGATGTGGGCGTCATCGGCCGCCCGGTGCAGCAATAGCCTGGCGGCGATGTTGCTCTTGCCCATGCGGAGCCCTGCTGACGAGGGATGCTCGGTGTAGCGAACCCATCCTGCCTTCGCCAGGTGGAAGACGAAAAACAGGCCCCCGGCGTCGAGGCTGATGAATTTGCCGAAGCGCTGGGTGCCCAGGATGGTCCGGCCCTCAAGTGAGCTGTAAGGGGGATCAGCCGTCTTCAGGGCTGCGATGGAGTTAATGCGGACGTTGGACAGTACGGCTCCACGGAGTTGGGTGTCCAGATACGTGCACAGGCCGTGCACTTCGGGAAGTTCCGGCATGAGCATACTCTGCCATAGCTTTGCCCGGGCTGCAGGAAAGCTGCACGAAAAAGGCCTCCGCAGAACTACAGGATTGTAGTTCTGCCGGAGGCCTTGTGCATGGTCTCCGACGGGACCACAATGGTTCTTACCCACTTCGAAAGAAGAGGGACACGGAAACCAAAGATTCAGTGATATGCAACCA
Organism: Paenarthrobacter sp. YIM B13468; assembly: GCF_042788025.1. Lineage (NCBI taxonomy): Bacteria > Bacillati > Actinomycetota > Actinomycetes > Micrococcales > Micrococcaceae > Paenarthrobacter > Paenarthrobacter sp. YIM B13468. Next base: position 6,745 of record NZ_JBHZPI010000006.1, read on the forward strand.
ACGCAGCCTTTGGCAAAGTTGGAAGCAAGCTACCAGTGACGAGGTAGTAAGACCTGAAATTCCGAGGATTCCGCCAGACTGTCAAGCCGTCACCGGACAGCCGAAAAGTCGAAGCCCCACCAACGGCAAAACGCTGATGGGGCTTCCCCTTTGCCCAAAAATGGGCCAAGGACGCGGGCTGGGCTACGACGCGGGCGTTTCCTCTGCCGGTGCCAGGACAACATCGCTGACCGTGAGCTCACCCTCGCCGGACTGGAGTGCAATCTCCTGTGCGTTCGCGGCTGCCTTCAGGTCCCCGAGTCCAGCCTTGAGCTGCGCAACAAGCATCTCATTGGCGGTGATGGATGCTGAGAGTACTGCGGTGCGCTGCTTCACCTTGGCCTCGGACTTGGCCTTGCGGATGCCACTGAGTGCTACCCCAACAGTGCCAAGCATTGTGGTGTCGCCGTCGGCGATTTCCAGTGCGGCCGGCCACTGGGCGCGGTGAACCGAGCCGGAGCGCCACCAGCTCCACACCTCTTCGGTCGCGAAGGGCAGGAAGGGCGCGAAAAGGCGCAGCAAGGAGTCCAAGGTGGTGGCCAGTGCTGCCAGCACGGATGCCTGTTCCGACTCCCCGGCCGCACCGTAGGCGCGGTCCTTGATGAGCTCGACGTAGTCGTCAGTGAACTGCCAGAAGAAGGACTCTGTGATCTGCAGGGCACGCGCGTAGTCATAGTTGTCGAACGCCTTGGTGGACTGGGCAACCACATCGGACAACTGCGCGAGCAGTGCACGGTCCAGCGGATTGGTCAGTACGGAGAGATCGCTGGACACGACGGAGTTTTCGGTGGCCCCAAGGTTCAACACGAACTTGGAGGCGTTGAGCAGCTTGATGGCCAACCGGCGGCCGATCTTCATCTGCGCGATCTCGTAGGCCGTATCTGCGCCGAGCTTGGCCGAGGCTGCCCAGTAGCGGACAGCGTCCGAGCCGAACTCGTTCAGGACATCCGTGGGAACAACCACGTTGCCCTTGGACTTGGACATCTTCTTGCGGTCCGGGTCAAGGATCCACCCGGAGATAGCTGCATGCTTCCAAGGCGCGCTCTTCTGCAGGGCGTCGGCGCGGACAGCGGAGGAGAACAGCCACGTGCGGATGATGTCGTGACCCTGGGGGCGGAGGTCGAAGGGGTAGACCTTGGAGAACAGTTCCTCGTCACGGCTCCAGCCACCCACGATCTGCGGGGTAAGGGAGGACGTGGCCCAAGTGTCCAGGACGTCGGCGTCACCGGTGAAGCCGTTGGCCTGATCGCGCTGAGCTTCCTCGAAGCCTGGGGCTGCATCCGCGGCGGGATCCACGGGGAGCATGTCATCCGAGGGCAGGATGGGGTGGTCGTAGTCCGGGTTGCCCTGGGCATCCAGCGGATACCAGACGGGAATGGGCACGCCGAAGAAGCGCTGGCGGGATACCAGCCAGTCGCCGTTCAGGCCCGCAATCCAGTTCTCGTAGCGGGAGCGCATGAAGGAAGGGTGGAAGTTGATTTCCTGGCCACGGCCGATCAGGCGTTCGCGGCGTTCTTCATCGCGCCCGCCGTTGCGGATGTACCACTGGCGTGAGGTCACTACCTCAAGGGGCTTGTCACCCTTTTCGAAGAAGTTCACGGGGTGCGTGATCTTCTTCGGTTCGCCGTCCAGCAGGTCTGCTGCAGTGAGAAGCTCCACTACGGCTTCCTTGGCGGAGAAAGCAGTCTTGCCAGCGATCGCTGCGTAGGCTTCCTTGCCGGCGTCGGTGGTGATCCACTCCGGGGTCTCGGCGATGATGCGGCCGTCGCGGCCCATGATGGCGCGGGTGGGCAGCTGCAGTTCACGCCACCACGTGACGTCGGTCAGGTCACCGAAGGTGCACACCATGGCGATGCCGGAACCCTTGTCCGCCTTGGCGAGAGGGTGGGCCTTTACTTCGAGCTCTACATCAAACAGCGGGGATTTCACTGTTTTGCCAAAGAGCGGCTTGTACCGTTCGTCGTCGGGGTTTGCCACCAGCGCGGCGCAGGCGGCAAGAAGCTCCGGGCGCGTGGTTTCGATGAAGATCTTTTCGCCGTCTTCGGTGAAGAAGGGGTAGCGGTAATACGCGCCGGCTACCTCGCGGTCCTCCAGCTCAGCCTGCGCCACGGCGGTGCGGAAGGTAACGTCCCAGAGGGTGGGAGCCTCGGCCATGTAGGCGTCACCGGCAGAGAGGTTGGCGAGGAAGGCACGCTGGGATACCGCACGGGAGGTGTCATCGATGGTGCGGTAGGTCAGGTCCCAGTCCACGGACAAACCGAGGGTCTGGAAGAGGTTCTCGAAGACTTTTTCGTCCTCCACAGCGAGTTCCTCGCACAGCTCGATGAAGTTCTGGCGGGAAACGACGTCGAAATCGCGCTGGTTCTTGGCTGGCTGCGCAGGCGGACGGTAGTCGGCGTTGTACGGGATGGCGGGATCGCAACGCACACCGTAGTAGTTCTGGACGCGACGCTCGGTAGGCAGGCCGTTGTCGTCCCAACCCATGGGGTAGAAGACGTTCTTTCCGGTCATGCGCATGTAGCGGGCCTGGACGTCTGTCTGGGTGAACGAGAACATGTGCCCCACGTGAAGGGAGCCCGAGGCGGTTGGCGGGGGAGTGTCGATCGAGTAGACCTGCTCCCGGGTGGTGTCCGGATTGAACTTGTAGGTCCCTTCGTCCAGCCAACGCTGCGTCAGCGTGGCCTCCAGGCCTTCGAGGGCCGGCTTGTCGGGAACGTTGATGGGGGCGGTGGCGGGCGTGTCTGTACCCTGCGTTGATTCAGCCATGGGTCAATTGTTCCATGGCCCGCCGTTACGGGCTGCTTCGGCCGGTGCCGGCGACCACCGATAGTGTAGTGCCATGACTTTGGCAGCACGGACGGCTTATCCAGTTCAGAACAAAACGGCAGTAGTTACCGGTGCCAGCACGGGCATCGGCGAGGCCACGGTGCGGGCGTTGGCCTCCACAGGCTGGAAGGTCTTTGCGGTGGCCCGCAGGGCCGAACGACTGGGTGCGCTGGGCGCCGAAACCGGCGCCATTCCGTTTGCGGCCGATATCACCAGCGACGACGACGTCTCTGCCCTTTTGCAGGCAGTTTCCAAAGCCGGGGGAGCCGATACCCTCATCAACATTGCCGGAGGTGCCCGGGGCGCGGACATGATCGCGAATGCCGATACTGAGGATTGGGAGTGGATGTACCAGGTAAACGTCCTGGGCACCATGAAGATCACCCGGGCATTCCTTCCGATGCTGAGGGAGGACGGGGAAGGAACCGTACTCAACCTGACATCCACCGCCGGACTGGCCGCTTACGAAGGCGGCGCCGGTTACAACGCCGCAAAGTTCGCCCAGCACGCCATGACCAACGCCCTAAGGCTGGAAGAAGTGGGTCACAACATCCGTGTCATCGAGGTAGCGCCGGGCCTGGTCCACACGGAGGAATTTGCCCTTAACCGGCTGGGCGACAAGGACGCCGCCGCCCAGGTCTACGCCGGAGTCGAAAAGCCCCTCACGGCAGAGGACGTGGCCGACGTCGTCAAGTACGCAGTCTCCCTGCCACATCACATCAACCTGGACCAGATCGTTGTCCGCCCGGTGGCCCAGGCAGCCAACCACAAGCTCATCCGCAAGGAAAGCTGAAGCACGGGCGCACTCTAACTGGCGGGGATGACCAGCGTTGCCACAATGGCCGCATGGTCAGAACCGGAAACCTGGTGGACCGCGTAGCCACTGCTGCTGATTCGGGGCGAAGTAACCATATGGTCGATCACGATTCCCGGAAGAGGTGGTCCCTCCATTGGCCAGGTGGGGGAGAACCGTCCGCCTGAGGCTGTTCCAACATCGACGAGCTTTTTGCCGTCCTGTCCACCGCCCAGGGCAGGGTCAAGCAAGGCGCGGAACTCGGTGTGATCGTAGGTGGAGTTGTAGTCACCCATCAGCAGGTGATGCCCTGGACGGGAGGCCTGACGGGCAACCTGGACAAGGTCGCTGCGCCACTGCTGCATCCGCTCATCAACCGGGGGCAGAGCGTGAACGTTGGTGAGGTTCAACGTGGCCTTGGAAACGTTGTCCGGATCCGTGATGAAGACCCGCGTGACGTCCATCCGGAATGGCGTATCGGGCAGGAGCCCCTCCGGCTGCAGACGGAAAACGGAATATACGGCGCCACCGGAAGCGTCGTCGTTGGGTTCACTCAGGAGGTTCGGCAGTATTGATTCCAGGCCTTCGGAGCGTAGTCGGTCTTCCAGCCCTTGCGTATGCTCCTGGAACGTCAAGAGTTGAATACCGTTCTCCCGGACCAACTTCACGATGGCACTTGCGTCAGCCTCACCGTATTCAGTGTTGAGGCTCATCACCTTCACGGAAACAGTGGCGGTCCCCGCAGGAACTGCTTCTGGCCTTCCGGTGTCCAGCGGAAACAGCCAGAACAATTGGAGAGCCAAGAGGGCCGCCGTCGTGATGAAGACCCACAGCCGGCGCCCAAACAAAGCAAGGACCATCGCCAGCGCCGAGGGCAGGACCATCCACGGGGTGAGCGACAACAGTTGAACCACCACCAGCGGCCACTCCGTGGGGACCGCCCTGAACAGGGACATTCCTGCCACAGGCAACACCAAGAGCAGAGCCAGGACCGACCACGCAGGGGATGCTTGGTGAGCCAGCCAGCGTCTGACCGGGCCTGAGGTCGGAAGGACAGAGGCAGGGTTGGTCATGGGGTCGAGTCTATGCACCCGACCGCCTCCAGCTGGTCCACCCGAAGGATGATCCTGCGAGTGGAGCGCGGGCCTCTCCTGCCGCTAGACTTGGGAGACAAGCGTTGACCCGGCCATCACCGGTGAGCTTCCGGAAGAACATCCCTGAACGCCCACGTGGCGAAATCCAAGCGGCGGTCAGGGCCCAGTAGAACCGGACGGGTAAGCCCGTCACAGCAGTAATGAGAGGCCGGAACCGGCCGTTGCCCCACCCAGGGCGCCATGGTTCCGGTAAGTGAGGTGGTACCGCGGCAACAGCAAACGCTGAAGCCGTCCTCGCATCCTGACAGTCAACCAGCTATCACAGGATATGAGATGACCCACTACCCCAAGGCCTCAGCGTCTCCTTCAGGCACGCAAGGCGTGTCCGCTTCCGTGAAGTTCCCGGAAATCGAAGAGCGCATCCTCAAGTACTGGGAAGAAGACGGCACCTTCCAGGCAAGCATCGACCAGCGCGATGCCGGCAAAGACGGCAGCAACGAATTCGTCTTCTACGACGGCCCGCCCTTCGCCAACGGCCTCCCGCACTACGGCCACCTCCTCACTGGCTACGCCAAAGACCTCGTAGGGCGCTACCAAACGCAGCGCGGAAAGCGCGTAGAACGCCGCTTCGGCTGGGACACGCACGGCCTCCCCGCCGAACTGGAAGCCATGAAACAGCTGGGCATGACGGACAAGACCCAGATCGAAGCCATGGGCATCGATAAATTCAACGACGCCTGCCGCGCCTCGGTGATGAAGTACGCCAACGAATGGAAGGCCTACGTCACCCGCCAGGCCCGCTGGGTGGATTTCGACAACGATTACAAGACACTCAACGTCGAGTACATGGAGTCAGTGCTGTGGGCCTTCAAGCAGTTGCACGAAAAGGGCCTCACCTACAACGGCTACCGCGTCCTGCCGTACTGCTGGAAGGACGAGACCCCTCTGTCCAACCACGAACTCCGCATGGACGACGACGTCTATAAGAACCGCCAGGACCAAACCGTCACGGTGACCTTCCCCATCAAGGCTGGCACATCCGAACTCTCACAGGCGCTCGCAGGCGTCCAGGCCCTTGCCTGGACCACGACGCCCTGGACGCTGCCCACCAACCTGGCGCTCGCCGTCGGGCCTGACATCGCTTACGCAGTCCTGCCCGCCGGTCCGAATGGCGTCAAGGCTGCGTCGGCGGAAGCGCCGGTCACGGGTAGCTTCCTTCTGGCTGCTGACCTCGTGGGGACCTACGCCAAGGATTTGGGGTACGACGACGCAGCTGCCGCAGCTGCCGCTGTCGTGTCAACGCATACAGGCGCCGAGTTGGCGGGCCTTGAGTACGAGCCGCTGTGGAACGACTTCGCCGATGCTGAGAAGTATGGCACCCAAAACGCCTGGCGCTTCCTTGTGGCCGACTACGTCACCACCACAGACGGTACGGGAATCGTGCACCAGGCTCCGGCCTACGGTGAGGATGACCAGAAGGTCTGTGAAGACGCCGGAATCCCCGTTGTCCTGTCCGTGGACGAGGGCGCGAAGTTCCTTCCATTGTTTGCGCACGGAGAGCTGGCCGCCATCGTGGGCCTGCAGGTCTTTGATGCGAACAAGCCCATCACCCAGGTGCTTCGCGCCGACGGCCGCCTGGTCCGCCAGGCCAGCTACGAGCACAGCTACCCCCACTGCTGGCGTTGCCGGAACCCGCTGATCTACCGTGCAGTGTCCTCGTGGTACGTGGAGGTCACCAAGTTCAAGGACCGCATGTCCGAACTGAACCAGGAGATCAACTGGATCCCGGGCAACGTCAAGGACGGCCAGTTCGGCAAATGGCTGGACAACGCCCGCGACTGGTCCATCAGCCGCAACCGGTACTGGGGCTCACCCATCCCGGTATGGCAGTCGGACGACCCCGAGTACCCGCGCACGGATGTGTACGGTTCGCTGGCGGACCTGGAAGCCGATTTCGGCCGCCTGCCGGTCAACAACGAAGGCCAGGTGGACCTGCACCGCCCGTTCATCGATGAATTGACCCGACCCAATCCGGACGACCCCCGTTCTCCGGCGGAGGGCCAGTCCACCATGCGTCGCGTCGAGGACGTCCTGGACGTCTGGTTCGACTCGGGCTCGATGCCGTATGGCCAGGTGCACTACCCCTTCCAGAACGAGGAATGGTTCGACACCCACAACCCTGCGGACTTCATCGTGGAGTACATCGGCCAGACCCGCGGCTGGTTCTACATGCTCCACATCCTGAGCACCGCATTGTTTGACCGCCCGGCCTTCCGCAACGTCATCAGCCACGGCATCGTGCTGGGCTCGGACGGACAAAAGATGTCCAAGAGCCTGCGCAACTACCCGGATGTTTCCGAGGTCCTGGACCGTGACGGCTCCGACGCCATGCGGTGGTTCCTGATGTCCAGCCCCATCCTGCGAGGCGGCAACCTGGTGGTTACCGAGCAGGGCATCCGCGACGGCGTCCGCCAGGTCATCCTGCCGCTGTGGAATGTCTACAGCTTCTTCACGCTGTACACCAATGCCGCGAACTCCGGTTCAGGCTACGAAGCGAAGCTGCGCTACGACGGCTACTCCGACACGTTGGACCGGTATTTGATGGCCAACACCGGGGACCTCGTCCGCAGCCTGACCGAAAGCCTGGATTCCTACGACATCTCCGGGGCCTGCGATGAACTCCGCAGCTACCTGGACATGCTGACCAACTGGTACGTTCGCCGCAGCCGGCAGCGCTTCTTCGACGAGAATGAAGACGCATTCGATGCCTTGTACACGGCCTTGGAAGCTGTATGCCGGGTCTCGGCGTCCCTGCTGCCGCTGGTGACCGAGGAGATCTGGCGCGGCCTGACCGGTGGCCGCTCTGTGCACCTGGCTGACTGGCCTGATGCTTCGCTGTTCCCGGCCAACGCCGACCTCGTGGAGGCCATGGACCGCGTTCAGCAGATCTGCTCCACCGGTTCAAGCCTGCGCAAGGCCGCTAACCTGCGGGTCCGCCTGCCGCTCCAGGAACTGACGGTTGTGGCACCTGGCGCAGATGCGCTGGAAGGCTTCGCCGCCGTCGTCGCTGATGAACTGAACCTTCGCTCCGTCCGCTTGCTGGACGCTGCTTCGGCTTCGCCGGAGGAATTCGGCATCGAGCAGAAACTGGTGGTCAACGCCCGGGCTGCTGGACCGCGCCTTGGCAAAAACGTGCAGCAGGCCATCAAGGGGTCCAAGTCCGGTGACTGGTCCGTGAACGGTTCCGGAGTGGTGGTGGCCGGGGGACTCGAGCTTGAGCCGCATGAATACAGCCTGGAGACTGTGGTGGGAGAGACGTCCGACGGCGGTGCTGCCGCCCAGAAGGCCGTCTCAGTGCTCCCCGGTGGTGGATTCGTCGTCCTGAATACCGAGGTCACTCCTGAGCTTGCTGCGGAAGGCCTGGCCCGCGACCTGGTTCGTGCCATCCAGCAAGCACGCAAGGATGCCGGACTGAATGTCAGCGACCGCATCCGCACATCTGTCGAGGCGCAGCAGGACGTCATTGATGCGCTGGAAACCAACGCTGAGCTCGTCAAGACCGAGACGCTGTCCTTGGAACTGGAAGTCCTTCTCTCCAGCGCCGAGGAACCGCGCGTCACCGTAGCAAAGGCAGGGGCCTGAACCATGACTGACGAATTCTCCGTGGAAAGCGTCTACGCCGAACTTCTTGGCCGGGCACCTGAAAACAAGATGGAACCCCGGTTGGCGCCGCTTTTCAGGGCCATGGACGTGCTGGGGGAGCCCAACAAGGCTTTTCCGATCATCCACATCACCGGAACCAACGGCAAGACCTCCACGGCCCGCATGATTGAGGCCGGGCTCCGCGCACACGGGTTGAGCACAGGCCGTTACACCAGCCCGCACCTTTCAAAAGTCACCGAGCGCATCAGCATTGATGGCGAGCCCGTATCAGATGCGACGTTTGTTCGGATCTGGGACGAGATCCGGCCTTACCTGGAAATCGTTGACAACGAACTCATAGCTGAGAACCAGCCCCGGCTTACGTACTTCGAGTGCGTGACAATCTTGGGTTTCGCGATTTTCGCAGACCAGCCGGTGGATGTCGCGGTCGTGGAAGTCGGCTTGGGCGGCATTACCGATGCCACCAACGTGGGCGATGGCCAAGTCTCTGTTATCACGCCGATTTCCCTGGACCACACGGATCTCCTGGGCGACACCACCGAGGACATCGCGTATGAGAAGGCCGGGATCATCAAACCCGGTGGCTTCCTGGTGAGCGCTGCCCAGCCGGTGGACGGTGCCCAGGTCCTGCTGGAAAAAGCCCGTGAGGTGGATGTACCGTTCCGCTTCGAGGGCGTGGAATTTGGTGTAGAGTCACGCACCGTAGCTGTAGGCGGACAGGTCATCACCGTCCAAGGCCTGGCGGGTCGCTACGAAGACCTCCTTCTGCCGCTGCACGGTGCCCACCAGGCGGAGAATGCCGCCGTGGCTGTGGCCGCGTTGGAAGCGTTCTTCGGTGGGGGGGAGAAAGAGCTCGACCTTGACGTCCTGAAGGAAGCCTTCGGCAACGTGACGTCCCCTGGCCGCTTGGAAGTGGTGCGGACTGCCCCCACCATCGTGGTCGATGCCGCCCACAACCCGGATGGCATCCGCGTCTCGGCGGAGGCGATCCGTGAAGCCTTCAGTTTCAGCAAGCTCGTGGTGGTAGTGGGAGTACTCCGGGAGAAGGACGCCGAGGAGATCCTGAAGACCTTGAAGGAGCAGCTCGGAGACCTGGCAGAGGAGTTCTGCTTCACCCAGTCCAATTCGCTACGCGCCGTCCCTGCAGCGGAACTGGCCGAACTCGCCGTCGATCTTGGCTTTGGCGAGGACAACGTCCACATCGCCGAGAAACTCGACGATGCCCTGGAGTGGGCTGTCGAACGGGCTGAGTCCAACGATGACCTTGCCGGCGGCGTCCTGGTCACCGGCTCCATCACGCTGGTGGCCGAGGCACGCATCCTGCTCGGAAAGGAAGGTGCCTGAAGATGGCCAAGCTGACCAAGGCCCAACGCGAATGGCGCCCTGGCATGCCCAAAAAGCGCCGATCCACCAAGGTGATGTTCGCTTCCACCGTGCTGTTGCTCGAAGCTTTCGTAGCGTTCTTCGGCACGTTGGTGGTCTTTGGATTGAAGCGGGGCGAAGTGGCTCCCGGAATCATCCTGGGTGTAGGCATCACGCTTAGCGTGGTGCTCGTCCTGGCATGTGCCGTGTTGTCCAAGCCGTGGGGTGTAGGCCTCGGCTGGGGGCTGCAGGTCCTCCTGATCCTGACAGGAATCGCAGAGCCCATGATGTTCATCGTCGGCATCCTCTTCGCGATCTGCTGGTGGTACGGAATCCGGACCGGGATGAGGATTGACCGCGAGGTGGCGCAACGCGACCGGGAGCAGGCTGAATGGGATGCGGCCCACCGTGACGAGGCAGGCCCGGAAACCCCGTAAACTGGCTGGGAAACCCACCCACCCATCACATTGGAGCAACTGTGAGCATTGAACGGACCCTTGTCCTGATCAAGCCCGACGGCGTCGCCCGCAACCTCAGCGGAAGCATCCTCGCCAGGATCGAAGCCAAGGGCTACGCCTTGGCTGAGCTGAAGAAGGTCAACGCGACCCGCGAACTGCTGGAGCAGCACTATGAAGAGCACGTGGGCAAGCCGTTCTACGAGCCACTGGTGGAATTCATGCTCAGCGGCCCGGTCATTGCGGCTGTCTTTGAAGGCCACCGCGTGATCGAGGGCTTCCGCTCCTTGGCGGGCACCACCGACCCCACTACCGCGGCACCGGGCACTATCCGCGGCGACTTCGGCCGCGACTGGGGCCTGGCAGTCCAGCAGAACCTCGTGCACGGTTCGGACTCCGTTGACTCCGCCGAGCGTGAGATCAAGATCTGGTTCGCGGGCTAACGACGCCTCACCGAGATAACAGTTAAGGCCAATGTTCGCAATGAACATTGGCCTTAACTGTTATCTCGCGGAGTTGGTTTAGTAACCGGACGTACCGGCGAAGACGTGGATGAAGGCAAAGAAGATCGTGGCGATCACGGCTACATACAGCAGTGCCACGACGATCCATCCGGAGTCGCCCAGGACCTTGGCCAGTGCAGGCGGTGCTTTGATGACTCCATGGGAGATGTTGCGGATGGTCACCCAGACGAACATGGGGATCATGACCGCCCACACCACCATGCAGAACGGGCAGAGAATGTTGATGACGTACAGGGCCTGGGACCACAGCCACACAACAAAGGCAAAACCGAGGGTTACGCCCGCCTGCAGGCCCAGCCAGTAGCCGCGTGAATATTTGGCGCCGGCCAGGAGTCCCATGGCAGTGGTGATGATCACCGCAAACGCGACGATCCCGATGAACATGTTGGGGAACCCGAAAACGGAACTTTGCGGTGTCTGCATCACCGCTCCACAGGAAACCCATGGATTCACATCGCAGAGCGTGATGTGGTTGGGGTCCTTGAGTACTTCCAACTTCTCAAGGACCAATGCCCCCGAAGCCAGCCAGCCGATGACGCCGGTGATCAGCAGGAGCCACGCAAATGGCTTGTCTTGCACTGCTTTAGGCAGATGGTCAGGCCGGGCCGCGCGCTGCAATCCCGGCTCCGTGGTCTTGCCACCCGCGGGGGTGGAGGCTTGATTGGCCAGGTTTTCCCTGGCGGTGCTTGGCATCGCGGACGCAATCCCTTTCGACAATGACCCGGCCAGTCCGGGAACGGCTCTTGTGAGGATTGTAACGCCGGAGGCTGGACACGGTCCCCAGCTTCTGAAGGCACTGTCCCCACCGTGCGACACAGTCTCCTACGCTTCGAATGTGCAGGGGTGTGAGAGAATGAACATGGCCGGAAGCCGATCCACATTCGGAATCCGGTCCGGTGACTTGTTCCCAAGACCGCCAGCATGAGCAGGGCCTGCCTGGATCACGTGATCCCCGGCATGCCCGCCATGACAATGGACGGCACCTGGTTGTGGCAGCAGAACAACGGGTTTCAGAGCAAAGCCACTGGCCTTCCAGGGCTGCCGCACCCCAATGATGGTGCGAACCGGAAGGAATACTACCGACTTCTGTCAACGCCTGAGGGTTTTGACAAATAATTGCCCCACTGGGCGCCGGATGTGGCGGCGTCGCTGGGGCAGGAGTGTTGCCACATATGGATAATGACCAGGTTGTAGCCGTTAATGAAGAGGCAGCTACCGCGGAAACTGCGGAAGCGCCTAAAAAGACCACCCGGACCCGGCGCAAGGCTGCGCCCAAGCAGACTGCAGTAGCTGCCACCGAAGAAGTGGCCCCTGCCGAATCCGTGGCTGGCATCGAAGAACCAGTCAAGGCGCCGGCGCGTCGTAGCCGCGCGCGCAAGACAACGGTGCCTGCTGAGCCCCTCCCCGGTTTTGACGAGCCGGACGCGGTAGCGTCCCAGCCGGAAACCGATGCCGAACCTGCCCCTGAAAAGCCGGTCCGCCGTCGTCGGACTACCAAGCCCAAGGACGTTGACGCCGTAGACGCAACGGCAGCTGAGGAGCCTTCACCCGCTGCTGAAACCACGGACGCCGTGTCCCAGCCTGAGCCGGCCACCCCGGGCCCCGTTCCTGCAGAAGCAGATGTTCCTGCAGGGGCTGACGTTTCTCCAGAAGGCGTCCCCGCAGAAGACGTTTCTGCGGAAGGCATTTCCGCAGAAGGCACTGTTCCCGCCGAGGAAGAGTCTGAAGCATCCGAGGAGTCCGCCCCCGGTTCAACGTCTTTGTTCCTGGAGCCGGTCTCCATTACGTCCATGATCTTCCAGGCCCCTGACCTCAGCACTGTGACGCGTCCGGCCGTCGAGGAAAAGGCCGAAGAGGCTGAAGACGAAACTGCGGAAACCCGGTCAACTGACGAGCTGGAGGATTCCAGCAGCCGTCGTCGTCGCCGGAGCCGCGGCCGGCGGGGCCGCCGCGGAACGGAACGCGATGAGACCGATTCCGAAGACGGCGCTGAGACTGAGGATGAAGAAGATGCTCCGGCAGCGGAAGCGCTCGAAGAGGGCGTCACGTCGCGTCGTCGCCGGCGTCGCCGCAGGGGTGACCAGGATCTTGAACTGACTGGCGGGTCCGACGACGACCCACCCAACACGGTGACCCGTGTCCGCGCGCCCCGCCCGATCACTGAGACGGCCCCGTCAAACCGGGTTACCAGCGTTAAGGGTTCCACCAGGCTTGAGGCCAAGAAGCAGCGCCGCCGCGAGTCCCGCGAGACCGGACGCCGCCGCCAGGTAATTACAGAGGCTGAGTTCCTTGCCCGCCGCGAGTCCGTGGATCGCCAGATGATCGTTCGCCAGCGCGACGACAGAATCCAGATCGCGGTTCTTGAAGACGGCGTATTGGCTGAGCACTTTGTGTCCAAGACCCAGCAGGACTCCCTCATTGGCAACGTGTACCTGGGCAAGGTCCAGAACGTCCTGCCCTCCATGGAGGCTGCTTTTGTTGACATCGGACGGGGCCGCAATGCGGTGTTGTATGCCGGTGAAGTGAACTGGGATGCAGTAAACCTTGAGGGCCAACCGCGCCGGATCGAGAATGCGCTGAAGTCCGGCGATTCCGTCCTGGTGCAGGTTACCAAGGACCCCGTTGGCCATAAGGGCGCCCGCCTCACCAGCCAGATTTCCCTTCCGGGCCGCTACCTTGTGTACGTGCCGGGCGGTTCCATGACCGGTATCTCGCGCAAACTGCCCGACGTCGAACGCAACCGCCTCAAGCGCATCCTCAAGGACCGCTTGCCGGAGAACGCCGGCGTCATTGTGCGCACGGCCGCAGAGGGTGCTTCCGAGGAAGAACTGACGCACGACATCAACCGTTTGCGCGCGCAGTGGGAAGGCATTGAAGGGCAGGCGTCCTCCACCAAGGTGCTGGCCCCGGAATTGCTCTACGGCGAGCCTGACCTGACCATCAAGGTGGTCCGGGATGTCTTCAATGAAGACTTCTCCAAGCTGATCGTTTCCGGCGACGACGCGTGGGACACCATTGAGGCTTACGTCACCTACGTTGCTCCCGACTTGGTGGGCCGCCTTGAGAAGTGGACCAAGGACCAGGACATCTTTGCTGCCTGGCGGATCGACGAGCAGATCCACAAGGCACTGGAGCGCAAGGTTTTCCTGCCGTCTGGTGGTTCCCTTGTCATCGACCGCACCGAAGCCATGACCGTGGTGGACGTCAACACAGGTAAGTTCACCGGCAGCGGTGGAAACCTGGAAGAAACCGTCACCAAGAACAACCTTGAAGCGGCCGAGGAAGTAGTTCGCCAGCTGCGCCTGCGCGATATCGGTGGCATCATCGTCATCGACTTCATCGATATGGTCCTCGAATCGAACCGTGACCTGGTGCTCCGCCGATTGGTGGAATGCCTGGGCCGTGACCGCACCAAGCACCAAGTGGCCGAAGTGACGTCGCTGGGCCTGGTGCAGATGACGCGCAAGCGCATGGGCACAGGCCTGCTTGAGGTGTTTGGTGAGCAGTGCGAGCACTGTGCCGGGCGTGGTGTCGTCACCCATGACGAGCCCGTGGAACACCGACGCGCCAACGTTGTTGCTGCCGAGCACCACCGTCCGCACGCAGAACCCCAACAGCCTGCCGCGCGCACTGATCGTAAGCGTCGCCGTGGGAAAGGTGGGGGAGCGGCAATGGCCGAAGTGCCCCCTACGCTCCACAGCACGCCTGCCGCCCCCGCGGCTCCGGCGCCCACGGAGTCCGTGGACCCGGTCCGCCAGGCCAAGGCTGAGGCCACCAGGGCAGCTCTTGCCACCATCGCCGCTGCGGCGCATGCCGCGCACTTGCACGATGATGAGGTTCACCGTGCGGAGGAGCAAGCCCGCGCAGCAGGCCAGCAGGCTCACACGGATGAATCCGCCCCTGAAGCTACACCCGGCGATGCCGGGGTACCGGCTGCACGTGATGCCGCCAGTCATGACGCTGCGGTTCGGGAAGCACGCTCCACCCCAGTTCTGCGTTTCGGTGGCGAAGAAGTGGCTCTTCCGTTTGTGGAACACCACGAGGAACCACCTGCCGGTAAGCCGGCCATGAGCCTGGACCTGTTGGCAGAGGCATTTTCGCACCTCGGTGCTGCACCGGCTGCGGAGGAAGAAGCGACGGCTGCGGTTTCCGAACCTGCGACTGCTTCCGCGGTTTCCCCGGCCAGTTCTCCTGCTGTCACTGAGGATGAGCACGATCATTCATCGCGTTCCCGTGGCCGTCGCGGCCGAAGGAACCGCAGTGCCAGCAGGGCGCAGGGTGCCGCCAACGAAACCAGTGTGGAACATCACGACGTAACTGCTGCCGCCGCAGGTGGATCGGCCCATGAGGCCAAGGCGCCAGCAGCAGAAGAGCCTGCCAAAAAGAAGGTAGCTGACGAGCCCATCATCCTTGGGGTGGGAGTGCCTGCTTCCGAGTTGTAAGCACGGCACACACCACTAAGCAGTGACATGGTCGTAGGGCAATAAGAGTCCCGCAGCATCCGTTTACGGCGGATGCTGCGGGACTTTTTTGTTGCTGCCAGTCACATCCATTCCCGGAGGCCGTCCGGTTCCCGGGCCGGCGGGCTTACGGGCTACGCTAGGAAACTGACACGGGGTGCCGGGCACTGGGCCTGGCTGAGATCCAGACCCGTTGAACCTGTCCGGTTAGCACCGGCGAAGGGATGTCCACCATGGCTTCATCGTCGAATTCCGCCGTCTACCCCGTTGGTATCGGAGCAGTTCCGGCCCGGCCACATCCGCGTGTGCTCAGCATTGCAGGCTCGGATCCTTCTGGCGGCGCCGGAATCCAGGCAGACCTGAAGAGCATCGCAGCGCACGGTGGCTATGGCATGGCTGCCATTACGGCTTTGACGGCCCAGAACACCCTGGGCGTCAGCGCTGTTCATGTTCCGCCCGTGGAGTTCCTCCGTCAGCAACTGGACGCGATCAGTAGCGATATTGACATTGATGCGGTCAAGATCGGGATGTTGGGTGACGCGGCCGTCATCGACGAAGTCCGCAGTTGGCTCGAAGAGGTGCGTCCCGCCGTCGTGGTCCTTGACCCGGTGATGGTAGCCACCAGCGGCGACCGTCTTCTGCATGAGACCGCCGAAGCATCTCTGCGCAGCCTCTTGCCGTTGGCGGATCTCATCACCCCAAACCTTCCCGAACTGGCGATGTTGTTAGGTGAGCCAGAAGCCCCGGACTGGGCGACGGCGCTTGACCAAGGCAAGCGACTGGCTGCTGAGTGCGGAACGACCGTTTTGTTGAAGGGTGGCCACTTGGCAGGAAACGACTGTCCGGATGCGCTGGTCAACACGAGCGGTTTGCTGCGCCAGGACGTCATCGAGGTGCCGGGGACCCGAGTGGATACCAGGAACAGCCACGGAACAGGGTGCTCGCTTTCCTCGGCATTGGCCACGGTCCAAGCCCGCACGGACGATTGGGAGGCATCGCTCCGCGAGGTCAAGCCGTGGCTGCTGCAGGCCCTCGCGACGGCCGACGGCCTCAAGGTAGGCAAGGGTAGCGGGCCGGTCCACCACTTCCATCACCTGGAGCCAGCGCTGAATCCTGCCGGGAAATCCGGCGACTTTGCCGCGCGGCTGTGGGCCGAAGCTGTACCTGAATTGGAGGCAATATACGGCCTCGCTTTCATTCAGGGCCTGCAGTCGGGGCGCCTGCCGGAGCCCCAGTTCAATTACTACCTCGCCCAGGACGCCATCTACCTGAACGGCTATTCCCGGGTTTTGGCGCGTGCGGGTGCGCTTGCCCCCACGGAAGAAGAACAGCTCTTCTGGGCAAAATCATCGCAACTCTGCCTTGAGGTGGAGTCCGAACTCCACCGGGACTGGCTGAGCACGCGTCCGGCTTCAACAGAAACCGGACCCGTGACAAGGTCGTACGTGGACCACCTGCTGGCGACATCGGCTTCGGGCAGTTACGCCGTTTTGCTGGCGGCAATCCTGCCTTGCTACTGGCTGTACGCGGAGGTAGGGCAGCAACTTCACGCGGCGTATGTCCAAGCAGGCGCTCGCAGCGACCACCCTTGTGCCGCATGGCTGAAGACATACGCGGACGAGGAGTTTGCTGCCGCAACCCGGAAGGCGATCGACTTTACCGATGCTGCGGCAGCTGGCGCCTCTGCGCAGGAACGCAAGGCCATGGTTGAGGCCTTCGCCCAGTCCTGCCGCTACGAAACGGCCTTCTTCGATGCCCCCAGGCTCTTCGCCTAAGCAGGGTTTCCGAGGTTGCCGAGTGGAACAAATCCACAAAGCTCCAGCGCGTCGCGGGCCAAACCGCAGTATCACCGTGCAAATCCTGTAGGCTGTATGGGCACGGTGCCGGGAGAGTCCGTTACAACTGGTGGCGCAAGTCACTCGATAGCCTCCGGACCCGGCCTCATTTGCAGCTGAAGGTCAAACTAGCGTAATCTTGATCTTCGGTGCTTACGCCAACACTTGGGTTATGCCCCTTGGAATTGTTCATGGGATGACTCGCGGGCTTCGATCTGAAGTCCACGGCGTTGAGGCACAGCGCGAACCAAGCCTGATTCCGGTTCAAGGTTCCGCACGCAAATTTAGTAAGAAACGTCGAGAGAAGTGAGTACCCAAGTGGTGTACGCGATTGTCCGCGCAGGCGGCCGCCAAGAAAAAGTTTCCGTTGGAGACTACGTAACGCTGAACCGCGTCCCCGGTGGAGCCGGCAGCACGCTTGAGCTGCCCGCCTTGCTCCTGGTTGACGGCGACAAGGTCACGTCCGCTGCCGCGGACCTGGCCAAGGTCACGGTCACGGCTGAGATCCTTGAGGACCTTCGCGGTCCCAAGATCGTCATCCAGAAGTTCAAGAACAAGACCGGCTACAAGAAGCGCCAGGGTCACCGTCAGGAACTGACCAAGATCAAGATCACGAGCATCAAGTAACTTTCGTTACTCTGTTCAGATTTTCAGTTTCCCCAGAAATTTAGAGGCAGGCATTTCACATGGCACACAAAAAAGGCGCGAGCTCCACTCGCAACGGTCGTGACTCCAACGCACAGCGCCTCGGCGTCAAGCGTTTCGGTGGCCAGGTAGTTTCCGCAGGCGAGATCATCGTTCGCCAGCGTGGAACCCACTTCCACCCGGGTGCAGGCGTCGGCCGCGGTGGCGACGACACCCTGTTCGCACTCGAGGCCGGTGCGGTTGAGTTTGGTACTCGCCGCGGTCGTCGCGTAGTGAACATCGTTGCTGCTGCAGCTGCAGAGTAACAACAAGTTCTGAACCGGTGGAGCGGGCCAAACGGCCCGCTCCACCGTTCTTTTAACCGCATTACAATCGATTAGGGCGCTTATGGCGCTCTGGTTTTTGCAACAGCGCTGGCAACAGCAAGAGGAGATTCACGTGGCGAGCTTTGTAGACCGGGTAGTCCTGCACGTATCCGGCGGAACCGGCGGCCACGGCTGTGTCTCTGTCAAGCGGGAAAAGTTCAAGCCACTCGGTGGTCCTGACGGCGGCAACGGTGGCAATGGTGGAGACGTCATCCTTCGGGTTTCCGCGCAGACCACCACCCTGTTGGACTATCACCACGCCCCCCACCGCCACGCCACCAACGGTGGCCCTGGCATGGGCGATTGGCGCGGCGGAAAGAACGGCGAAACCTTGATCCTTCCTGTGCCGGACGGCACCGTGGTGAAGACCAAGGACGGCGAAGTCCTGGCTGACCTCGTTGGCGAGGGCACCGAGTATGTTGCGGCTGCAGGTGGCCAGGGAGGCCTTGGAAATGCCTCGCTTTCGTCCCAGAAGCGCCGTGCGCCCGGCTTTGCGCTGCTGGGCATCGAAGGCGAATCCAGCGACATCGTCCTGGAGCTGAAGTCCATCGCCGATATCGCTTTGGTCGGATTCCCGTCCGCAGGAAAGTCCAGCCTCATTGCAGCGATGTCAGCTGCACGGCCCAAGATTGCCGATTACCCCTTCACCACTCTCATTCCCAACCTTGGCGTTGTCCAGGCCGGCGACATCCGTTTTACTATCGCGGATGTGCCCGGACTGATCGAGGGCGCCAGCGAGGGCAAGGGCCTTGGCCACAACTTCCTGCGCCACGTGGAGCGCTGCGCGGCCCTGGTGCACGTCCTGGACTGCGGAACCCTGGAATCGGACCGTGATCCCCTCTCCGATCTGGCGATCATTGAGGCGGAACTGGAGAAGTACGCCGTTGACATGAGCTATGCCGGCGTCGACGGCGAGGTTGTGCCCTTGAATGAACGTCCCAAGCTTGTTGTCCTGAACAAGGTGGACCTTCCTGACGGCAAGGACATGGCCGAGTTCGTCCGGCCCGACCTCGAAGCACGCGGCTACCGGGTCTTCGAAGTCTCGGCAACCAGCCATGAAGGCCTGCGCCAGCTTGGCTTCGCCATGGCTGAGATCGTCAAGGCCGCACGGGACGCGGTTGAGACTGCGCCTCCCAAGGTTGCCCCGCCCATCCTTCGTCCGCGTGCCGTCAACGAGAGCGGATTCCGGATCCGCCGCGAGGAAAAGAACCTCGAACCGTTGTTCCGCGTCCTTGGGGAGAAGCCTGTCCGCTGGGTCAAGCAGACCGACTTCACCAACGAGGAAGCCATCGGCTACCTGGCTGATCGCCTGGCCAAGCTTGGCGTCGAGACTGAGCTCTTCAAAGTTGGTGCCAAGCCTGGCGATACCGTGGTCATCGGTGAGGACGATGGCGTGGTCTTCGACTGGGAGCCCACCATGATGGCCGGCGCTGAACTGCTGGCAACTCCCCGCGGTACCGACATCCGCGTTGCCGACATCGGCGACCGTCCCACGCGTTCACAGAAGCGCGATGAACAGATTGAGCGCCGCGAAGCCAAGGCTGCTGCCCGCGCCGAACTGGAAGCCGAGCGCAAGGCGGGCATCTGGACTGAGTCCGTCAGCCGCCGTCGTGCCCAGCCTGTAACGGAAGGCAACCTGGATACCGGTGATGACGACTAGGACCGTCGAAGTTCCGAACGAAGAGGTTCTTGAGCGCCAGGCCCTGGCTACTGCCAAGAGGATTGTGGTCAAAGTTGGCTCGTCCTCGCTGACCAGTATCAAAGGTGGCATCTCCGAGAAATCGCTGACGTCGCTGGTTAATGCGTTGGCTGACAAGCGTAACGCCGGCACGGAAATCATCCTGGTTTCTTCGGGTGCGATTGCAGCCGGCCTTGCCCCGCTTGGGCTGGCCAAGCGTCCGAAGGATCTTGCCACCCAGCAAGCCGCGGCAAGCGTGGGGCAGGGCCTGCTGATGGCGCGCTATACGCAGGCTTTCAGCGCGCATGGCGTCACGGTCAGCCAGGTCCTGCTGACGGCTGACGACCTCATGCGCAGGACCCAGCACACCAACGCGTTCCGGGCCTTGGACCGCTTGCTGAATCTTGGCGTCGTTCCGGTCGTTAATGAGAATGACACCGTCGCTACCCACGAGATCCGCTTTGGCGACAACGACCGCCTTGCGGCTTTGGTGGCCCATCTGGTCCGCGCCGACGCTCTCGTGTTGCTCTCCGACGTCGATGCCCTCTATGACGGTCCACCCTCACATGGGGCCAAGCGGATCGCCTTGGTGCGCGGTCCGCAGGACCTCGAAGACGTGACCATTGGCAAGGCGGGCAAAGCAGGTGTGGGCACCGGCGGCATGATGACGAAGGTGGAGGCGGCTTCCATTGCCGCCGGCTCCGGGATTCACGCCTTGGTGACGTCCACGGCGAACGCCGCAGCAGCCCTTGCGGGGGAGGACGTGGGAACCTGGTTCGCCGTGAACGGCAACCGAAAGCCAGTTCGCCTCTTGTGGTTGGCGCACCTGGCAACGGTTCACGGGCGCCTGATGCTCGACGACGGCGCGGTGAAAGCCGTGCGCGACCGGCACAGGTCACTCCTTCCTGCAGGAATATCGAGTGTCTCTGGAGACTTCGAGGCTGGCGACCCCGTGGAAATGGTGGCCTCGGACGGGACTGTTGTGGCTCGTGGCCTGGTGAACTATTCCTCGGAAGAGCTTCCCCGCATGCTTGGCCGCAGCACCCAGGAGCTCGGGCAGGCGATGGGCAGGGGTTACGACCGCGAAGTTGTTCATGTTGACGACCTCGTACTCCTTCAGGCTGTTCGCTCATCTAAACTTGGAACATGACTGAAGCGCTGACCCCTGACGCCCCTGTGATTTCCGACGTTTCCGGTGCCGCCGGCCAGACGCCGGAGAGCCCTGTGGCAGGCGGCGTTCCGTTGTCACCGGAAGACGTCCAAACCGCGGTACACGCCATTGCAGACCGTTCCCGTAAGGCTGCCCGACGCATGGGACAGGCCAACCGAGCCTGGAAGGACCGCGCCCTGCGTGCCATCGGGACCGCCCTTCAGGAGCGCCGGAAGCACGTGCTGGAAGCAAACGCGAAGGACGTCGCCGCAGGCCGTGCCAACGGTACGTCTGCCGCACTGCTGGACAGGCTGACACTGACACCTGCCCGCATTGATGGCCTGGTTGCGGCTTTGGAGAACCTGGCCGGCCTGCCGGATCCCGTGGGCAACGTAGTCCGCGGCCAGACCCTTCCCAACGGCTTGCGCTTGCGCCAAGTCAACGTCCCCATGGGCGTTGTTGCCGCCATTTATGAAGCGCGGCCCAATGTCACGGTGGATATTGCCGGTCTGGCGCTCAAGAGCGGCAACGCCGTCATCCTGCGCGGTGGATCGGCAGCTGCGAACACCAACGAGGCCTTGGTGCAGATTCTTCGGGAAGCTTTGGATTCCGTAGGCCTGCCTGCCGATGCCGTGCAAACCGTGGACCAATACGGCCGCGAGGGCGCCAACGTGCTCATGCGTGCCCGGGGGCGGGTCGACGTTCTGATTCCCCGCGGCGGACGGGATCTTATCCAGACTGTCGTGACCAACTCTGCCGTGCCTGTTATTGAAACGGGTGAAGGCAACGTACATATCTTCATCGACGAATCGGCAAGTGAAGAGATGGCCGTTGACATTCTTTTGAATGCGAAGACCCAGCGTCCCAGCGTCTGCAATACTGTGGAAACCCTCCTGGTCCACTCGGGCTCCACCGTGCTGCCTGCCGTTGCCGCCGCACTTCGCTCTGCCGGAGTCACCCTCCATGTGGATGAGCGTATAGCCGCAGCCCTGGGCAAGGACGTGGAAACCGTCCCCGCCGATGACGACGACTGGGCCACCGAATACATGGACCTGGACCTCGCCGTGGCCATGGTGGACAACCTCGATGATGCCGTCAATCACATCCGCAAGTGGACCACCGGACATACCGAAGCGATCCTGACGAACAACCTCGCCAACGCCGAGAGATTCATCGCTGAAATCGACTCGGCTGCTGTCATAGTCAACGCTTCCACGCGTTTCACTGACGGAGGCGAGCTCGGCCTCGGAGCAGAAGTGGGTATTTCCACCCAAAAACTGCACGCGCGTGGGCCCATGGGCCTTACCGAACTCACCACTACCAAGTGGATCGTGCAAGGCGAAGGCCAGATCCGCAGCTAGCTACGCGGTAACATAGAACAGAAGTCCGGAACGGTGGGGAGTCCCGCCGTCGAAAATCCTTGAGAACCAACTAGGGGAGAAGATGCTGTTTCAGCAGATCGCCACGTCCATTGCAGCCCAAACAGAAGGCGGCCACGAAGCGCCCGCCCCGCTCTGGGCCGAGCCGTGGGTCTTCGGAGTCAGCATGTTTGCTATCCTGCTGGTTTTGATGTTCGTTGCTCTCTCCTACACCAACCTTGGCAACCGTCACGAGGCTGTAGAAGAGCACTCGGACCCGCACCGCCAGCACCCGAACAAGCACACCCACAAGCAGGGCCACTAACATTATCGCCGCAACTCCGCGCGGGGAGTCGGAGCGCAGGCTCCGGCTGGGCGTGATGGGTGGAACTTTTGATCCTATCCATCACGGCCACCTTGTGGCTGCAAGTGAGGTTGCCGCCAAGTTCGATCTCGACGAAGTCGTTTTCGTGCCTACTGGTCAACCTTGGCAGAAGTCCAGCAAGCAGGTCAGCAAACCCGAGCATCGCTATTTGATGACTGTGATTGCCACGGCCTCAAATCCGAGGTTCACGGTGAGCCGGGTTGATGTTGACCGACCCGGCCCCACTTACACCATCGACACCCTGCGCGATCTTAGGGCCCAGCGACCCGACGCTGATCTGTTCTTCATCACTGGCGCTGACGCGTTGGCCCAGATTCTGTCCTGGAAGGACGTTGACGAACTCTGGTCTTTGGCGCACTTCGTTGGTGTGACGCGCCCTGGCCACGAACTGGACGGCATGGGCAGGGAAGACGTCAGCCTCCTGGAAGTTCCAGCCATGGCGATTTCTTCAACGGATTGCCGAACACGGGTAGGTGCCGGGAACCCAGTTTGGTACCTCGTGCCCGATGGCGTGGTGCAGTACATCGCCAAGTATGGCCTGTACGCCGCGCACTCCGGGACCGCGCAGCCAGGGGTAGGGGAGCTGGCCCCCGCACTATCCGGATCAGACGACCAAGCACGTACTGAATGAGTTTTGAATGAGCAGCCAGGAACAGCGACCCATCCGCAGCAGGCGTGAGCTTCGCCGCGCCCGCGAAGAGAACCAGGCACCGCAGGCGGAAGCTACGCCACCCCAGGTAATGGACGCAGCGGAGAATGCTGTAACTGGTCGTAATCGTCGTGCGGCGGACGCACCTGTAGACGCAGTGGGTGCCACCGCGCAGGAGCGGTCCTCCCAGATCCGCGCCCGTGACCGCGCGGCGCTGCGTGCCATCAAAGAGCTCGCAGACAAGGAAGAGCAGCTATCCGGCGGTGGACCACCAACACGTCGCCAGCTTCGCCTGCAGCAACTCCAGGCAGAAGTCGCCACCTCTGCCAACCCCATCGTCCCCATGCCGGGCGGCAAACCAGCCGATAAGCCAGCCGGTAAACCCGTGGACGCCAAGGCTGCGCCTGATGCAGGCGCCAAAGATTCCGACGACGATTCGACAGCCAGCTCCGGTCCTGCTGAGTCTGAAATGTCTGTGGAGCAGGCACTTGCGGTACGCGAACTGATCGCTGCCCAGGTCCAGAATCAAACCTCTAAGCTTGAGCACATTGCGGAGCAGGATCCACTGGCTGTCGATCCTGAAGTCCTTGCCCAGCAGATTGCCCTCGCCGAGCGTGCCGCGGTCCTGAACAAGCGGGCAGCGGCCAAGCAGAAGCTTGCCGAACAGAACCAAGCCGAAGCCAAGGTCCCGGCAGCAGTAGCTGGTGCGGCCGAAGGAAAGAAGTCTTCCGGAGTTTCGGTAGGCCCCTCCACTGCCAACAACCTTGCCATGGTCACGCCCCTGGAGTTCGTCAAGGTTCCCGGCATTGAACGCCCGGTCATGAAGCGCCCCAGCACCACATTTGTGCCTCTCGTGACGTCTTCGGGTCCCACCGCTGGTACCGGCAACGCCCCGGCAAACGGAAGAGGCACACGTGGCCGCTCGGGTGTTCTCGCCCGGGCCGAGGCTGTGGCAAGGAACGCCCGGAAGCGGCCCGTCGCCGTCGATGAACAGCTTGAAGAAACGCAGCGTCCGCCGATTGCTGCCAGCGCGGCTTACGGGCTTGACCCCCTGGACGCCAACACGGCCGGCTTGGCCCGCGCGCAGCGCAACAGGCTGCTGCAGCTCGGCGTCCTGGCGTTGGGTGTTGTCGCGCTCATCGTCGGCATCATCATGATCACCAGCGGCTAATTCCGCTAGAACCCGGCTAACGCCATTTACAGGCCATCGGCCACAACAAGGAGTCCCGTGTCTGCACATGAACAATCCATCACCCTCGCCCGTCACGCCGCGCGTGCCGCGGCCGACAAACTGGCAGAAGACATCGTTGCCCTCGATGTCAGCGAACGCCTCGCCCTGACTGACGTCTTCCTGATTGCCTCTGCGCCCACAGAACGCCAGGTCAACGCAATCGTTGATGGCATCGAGGAAGAACTGATGAAGCAGGACCTTCGCCCGGTTCGTCGGGAAGGCCGTTCCGAAGGCCGCTGGGTGCTCTTGGACTACGCGGACATCGTCATCCACGTCCAGCACGCAGAGGACCGTGTTTTCTACGCCCTGGAGCGCCTTTGGAAGGACTGCCCCGTAGTTGACCTTGAACTGGGGGATGACGCCTCGGCAAAGGCCGCGCCAGCGGGGGAATCAGAGCTCTAAACATAGGCTGGCATCCGAATATGCCCGATTTGGAATTTTCGGAAACGCTGTTCTAAGATATTTGAGTTGCTTCGGCGCGGATGGCTGGAAAGTCGATCGTGAAGCAGCAAGAATATGGGGCTGTGGCGCAGCTGGTAGCGCACCTGCATGGCATGCAGGGGGTCAGGGGTTCGAGTCCCCTCAGCTCCACTCTTGAGGTTCTGCCCTTCTTCGTGATGAAGAAGGGCAGAACCTTTTTTGCGTGCGGCCTCGCCCTAGTTGTCAGCGCCCGCTTCGATGGCCGGACGCATAAATTCCCACATTTCGTCGATGCGGCGAAGTACGTCCGTGCGGGCAGTGAGGACGTTGGAAACCATCTGGACTCCGGTGAAGGAAGCAACCAGGTAGCGGGCAAAGGCGGCAGGATCCAGCGTGGTCCGGACTGCCCCCTCGGCTTGGGCTTGGCGGAGCAGTTCCTCCACGGTGTCAATCCAGTCCTGATAGGGGCCAGAGATATCGGCGTCAAATGCGGATGCTTCGAATGTCAGGCGGATCCCGGCTTGGACAATTGCTTCGTCCAGTAGTTGCCGGCCGAACATCCTGCAGAGGCCAATGATTTTGTCCATGGCCGGAATGCTTGAGCCTACGATGCCTGCACCGGCCGCCAGGACCAGGGCATGTTGCTCCTCGATGACTGCCAAAGCCAGCTCCCGCTTGGACGTGAAGTGGAAGTAAAGTGCTCCCTTGGTGACTCCGGCACGCTTGGTGATGTCGCTCAGGCTTGCGTTGCCGTACCCAACTTCTGCGAAGACATGGGCGGCGCCTTCAATAACGGAAAGGCGGGTGTCTTTCGCACGTTGCTGCATGGGCGGTGGGGGAGCCTCTCGCTTGTTCCGGTGTGGGACGGCCAGCAGAAACGCGCCGCCGGACCCCACAACGCTACCACCGTGCTTAAATTTCAGGGCGTAAAACCGACTGGACGGTTTGGTTTATTCTTCCCGTGATTCTAGACTTCAAGAGGAGTCGCGCAGGCGTGGGCTTGATGTGACTCCCGCGCAGCCGATTGGGGGGAGGTGCGGTGGAGCAATCCAGCGCACCCCGGCTGCGAGGTTACGGGTTTGAGTTGGACAGAAATGCCCACTGATGCCCGTGATGGGGATCACGCTCCCCTGATTTCGCTTCTCAGGGGAATGTGGTTAGTATTGACGAGTTGCTTCGGCGGGAAGGGAAATCTTCCTCCTGAAATCAACGAGATCCGGGGCTGTGGCGCAGCTGGTAGCGCACCTGCATGGCATGCAGGGGGTCAGGGGTTCGAGTCCCCTCAGCTCCACTTCGGATAAAAGACCCCGCTCAAGTGAGCGGGGTCTTTTGCTTTCTGGTCCCTCGGCGGGATTCGTGGGTTAGCTGGACGGATTCCTATTCCGGGCGGACGGCGAACTCGGCTGCACTGAGGAATTCGATGCCTTGGAAGGGCTGATCGCCTACCACCCGGGCATGGTGTCCCGGTGGAATCGAATAGGAGTCGCCGCTGGAAATGCTGATCTGTGCGCCATCATTGGTTTCCACCTCAATGGAGCCGGAGACGCAGAAGCCTACATGGCTGAGTTGGCAGGAGTCGGTTCCGACTACGGGTTTAATGCAGTCGTCCCAGGTCCAGCCGGGTTCAAAGGTAGTCCGGCCGATTGTGTAATCTCCGACAGTGACGACTTCCACCGTCGTCTTGTCCGGGCTGCGCGTTTCGTCGGGAGAGTTGTGTGATTTCACTTGGAGTTGCGTGACAACATTGACACTCATGGTTTGCTCTCAGGGAAGGGAGCCGGTTAAGTGTGGTCCCGGGGCCTGGCTCGTCGGTTGGGCGGGACCGGTGCCTGCTGCCGTCCGGGTATGGGTCCGCCATCCGACGCGACAACAGGTGCTTGGCATGCTGCATCATCCACATTCCTCCGAAGGCAGCACGAAGTCGAGACACTAAAGCGAACGAATTTCTTACGAGGTCTGCATAAGCCGCCCGGGAAATTTGACAAGGGAAAGCGAGAAACAGGATCGTGACCGCAAAGCAGTTGGAGTCACTGTTCGACGCGCTGCGCAGGTTCCCCGATGTCGAGGCCGAGAATCTTCAGGCTTACGACGCCACGGACAAGCTGTTGCTGCAGATGGCGTCGGACCACATCCTGCCCGAAACCGACGCT
The DNA here is from genome assembly GCF_042788025.1 of Paenarthrobacter sp. YIM B13468. NCBI lineage: Bacteria > Bacillati > Actinomycetota > Actinomycetes > Micrococcales > Micrococcaceae > Paenarthrobacter > Paenarthrobacter sp. YIM B13468. The sequence goes on from NZ_JBHZPI010000006.1 coordinate 33,827, forward strand.
GTCGTCATTGGCGACCGGTACGGCGCCCTGACGCTGGGCGCTTTGCTGGGGACCGGCGTCGGGCACGTCCGCGTTAACCAGGATCTCTACACCGGCAGGCTTGCGCTGCAGCGCAATGCGGAAGCAGCTGGCCTGCAGGGACGGTTCAGTTCCCACGAATTGGGCGCTGAACTCTTGGAGGGCGCCAATCTGGTGCTCATGCAGTTGCCGAAATCGCTGGCTGAGCTGGAGGAAAACGCCGACGCCGTTGCCCGCTATGCAGCGCCGGATGCGGTCCTGCTCGCAGGGGGTCGCGTCAAGCACATGTCCCTGGGTATGAACAAAGTGCTGGACCGTTATTTCTCTTCTGTCCAACCGCAACTTGCCCGGCAGAAGTCCCGGGTACTGGTAGCCAGCAATCCCAAACCGGTTTCCAGCGAGCCTCCCTACCCTGTTGTGGAGCAGCTGCCGGAATTGGGGATCACGGTTTGTGCTCATGGTGCTGCATTTTCGGGTGCACGCCTTGACATCGGAACCCGTTACCTCCTGACCTTCCTGGACCGGATGCCTGAAGCGCGACGCGTTGTGGATCTGGGGTGTGGGACCGGCATTCTTGCCACGATGTTTGCCCGACACCAGCCGGGGGCGAGCCTGGTGGCAACTGATCAGTCGGCGGCGGCTGTCGCATCAGCTATAGCCACGGCAGCTGCCAACGGACTGGAATCCCGGATTTCCGTGATCCACGACGACGCCCTGTCGACGTTTGAAGCAGGCAGCGCGGATCTCGTCCTGTTGAATCCACCTTTCCATCTTGGAGCAAGCGTGCATGCCGGCGCTGCCCTGAAGATGTTCGAAGCGGCCGCCCGCGTTCTCGCGCCGGGCGGCGAGCTGTGGACCGTGTACAACAGCCACCTTCAATACAGGCCCACCCTTGAGCGGCTCATAGGTCCCACCGTGGAGGAAGGCCGGAACCCGAAGTTCACAGTGACGCGGAGTCGTCGTGGATGAGCCGGTCCGGCGCTTCCATACAGGAATTTAGTCTCATCGTTACCAACCCCTGACACCGTTGCCTGCGTGTGCGCATACCCGTGTGAGCATGGGTATCGTACGATTCAGACAAAGACGAAGTACGATGATGTTTTTTCGAAAATTACTTAGGGGAATCAGTGACTGAGATCCGGCAGCCCACACCGAGGCGCGGAACGAATCTACCCCGCATGGGTGACTTTAATCTGACGGTCATTCTGGAGGCGATCCGGAGGTCCTCGGGTGGGCTCAGCCGTGTTGAACTGGCGCAGATTGTTGGCCTGTCCCCCCAGACGATCTCCAATATTTCCCGTCGCCTGCTTGACCAGCACTTGATCGTGGAGGCTGGCAAAGAGGGTACTGGCCCAGGAAAGCCGCGGACCATCCTGCGGCTGAACCCATCGGGCATGTATGCGGTGGGCGTCCATCTTGACCCGGCAGTCATCACGTTCGTCGTCCTGGACCTCCTTGGCGATGTCGTCAGGCACTCGCGGATGGCTACTCCCGGTGGTGAGCCTGCGGCGGTGATCACGAGCATCGCCCAGCAGATCAAGGTCCTCATTGAGGAATCGGGCGTGGATGCATCCAAGATCGCGGGGCTCGGCGTAGCCGTCCCGGGCCCGATCGACCTCGATGAAGGTTCCGTTGTGGAGCCGCCGCTGTTGACTCGGTGGAATCGCGTGCGTATCCGGGAAGCCCTCACGGAGGCCACCGGGCTGGAGACGCTGGTGGACAAGGACGTAACGAGTGCCGCAGTGGCCGAAACCTGGGCCGGCGGGGCCAGCGGTGCGGGCAGTTTCGTCTTCATGTACATGGGCACGGGTATTGGTTGCGGCATTGTCCTGAACGATGAAGTGGTCCGTGGAACGTCCGGTAACGCGGGCGAAATCGGCCATATCATCGTTGATCCGACGGGGCCCCAGTGTGACTGCGGGCTCCGTGGTTGTGTGAAATCCTCGTGTATCCCTCAGGTCCTGGTTGCTGAGGCGGAGGCGGCCGGTGTGCTTGACAGCCATGGCGAGGATGCAGATGGGCCGCAGGTCCAGGAACGTTACGCCTTGTTGTGCGACAAAGCCGACGCCGGCGACGAAAAAGCCATTGCCATCCTTGACAAGTCAGCCACCCTCGTGGCCCGTGCTGTCTCGGTGGTGACCAACACCCTGGACGTGGAACGCGTTGTTTTCGGCGGTCCTTTCTGGGGGCGGATGTCAAAGTACTTCCTGGATCGTGTTCCGGCCCTGATAGCTGAAAACAGTGCGGCACGCATGATCCACGGTATTGAAGTTGTGGGTTCCGGAGTGGGTGAGGACGTGGGCGCCATTGGTGCGGCATGCCTCGTGCTGGAGCACACGCTGGCACCACGTGCCCAACGGCTCCTGCTGGAGGGCTAATTACTCAGCCACGTTGACTCGATTGGAGCAAAATGCGCCGCCCAATGAGGTTTGCCACCGTCCTTCCCGTCGTAGCTGCTCTTCTCGCTGCAACCGCTTGTTCCTCGACGCCGCCTGCTGCCGAGAACAAGACCTTGAAGATCGTCTACCAGAAATCCGATTCGTTCACGGCCCTGGATACCGTCATGCAGGACGCCAAAAAGGAATTCGAGGCGGCCAACTCTTCGGTGACGGTTAACCTCGAACCGATCCAAGCCAACGACGACGACTACGGAACCAAGCTCGCCCTGGCCCAGCGTTCCCCGGACACCGCGCCGGATGTCTTCTATGAGGACACGTTCAAGGTGCGTTCCGACGTCGACGCCGGTTACCTCCTGAAGCTGGACAGCTATCTTGAAAAGTGGGACGACTGGTCCAGGTTCAACGAAGCCGCCAAAGCAGCAGGACGGGCCGACGACGGAGGTATTTACGCGGTGCCTCTCGGCACTGACACTCGTGCCATCTGGTACAACAAGGCAGTGCTGCAGAAGGCCGGAATTGCTGTTCCGTGGCAGCCCAAAACGTGGGAAGACATCCTGTCCACGGCACGTGCCATCAAAGCCTCGGACCCAAGCGTGATTCCCTTCAATATGTACGCCGGCAAGGGTACCGGCGAGGGCACCGTCATGCAGAGCTTCTACGAACTCCTCTACGGGACTGACAGCACGCTGTACGACGAAAAGGAAAAGAAGTGGGTGGTGGGCTCCCAGGGCTTTACTGACTCGCTGGCTTTCCTGAAGACCCTTTACGACGAAAAGCTTGCAGTGAGCCCGGCTGAAGCCCTCGACGCCAATGTCTGGAAGAAAGTCTTTGGCGAGTGGTTCCCGCAGGGCAAACTCGCGGCAACCGTGGAAGGCTCGTATACGCCGTCGTTCTGGCAAAAAGGCGGGGCCTATGAGTGGGCAGGCTACGAGCAGGAAATGGGTGTGGCCATGTTCCCCACGCGGAACGGACAGGAGCCCGGCGGCGTCAGCATGTCCGGTGGGTGGACCCTTGCAGTTGGTGCCAAGAGCAAGAACGCTGAGCTTGCGTTCAAGTTCCTCACCACCGCGCTGAACAAGAAGAATGCCCTGGCCTTTGACGTTAACAACTCCCAGATAGCGGTTCGGACGGATGTTGCATCGGAATCGAGCTACCTTTCGGCGAATCCGTTCGTGAAGGACGTCTCGGAGTTGGTGAAGGTGACGCATTACCGCCCGGCTACCGCAGATTACCCAAGGATCTCGACGGCGGTCCAGGTAGCCACCGAGTCTGTCATCACTGGAAAGCAAAGCCCTGAAGATGCCGCAGCGGAGTATGACGCCACGGTGCGCAAGCTCGTTGGTGATGGCAAGGTGCTGGAGAGATGACATCAAAGAAATGACAGCAGGGAAATGACGATTCGCCGCTACCTGCGGCTGCTGGGGGTTGTTCCTTCCGTTCTCCTGCTGCTGGTGTTCCTGCTTGCCCCGGTGGCTTGGTCCTTCTATGCGTCCTTCACCAACGCCGCTCTTTCAGGCCGGGCGGCCCGGGATCCACAGTGGGTGGGGCTGGAGAACTACGTCCGGATGTTCAGCGATGACTCGTTTCCACTGGCGGCATGGCTGACTGTTGTTTTCGTCGCGGCCTCGGCCGTGCTCGGCCAGAATGTGCTCGGTCTACTCATCGCGCTGCTCATGAGGCGCTCACGTAAGGCAGTTTCCTCGTGGGTAGGAACGGCGGTGGTAGCAGCTTGGATACTCCCGGAAATCGTGGCCGCCTTCGCGGCCTATGCCTACTTCAACCGTGACGGCACACTGAATCAAATGCTGGCCCTCTTTGGCGGGAAGGGGCCGGACTGGCTGTACACGTTCCCGCTTGTCGCGATTATCCTGGCGAACACGTGGCGGGGAACGGCGTTCTCCATGCTTGTGTACAGGGCCGCCCTAGCGGACGTGCCACAGGATGTCTCGGAAGCTGCCTTGATGGATGGTGCGCAAGGCTGGCAGCGCCTGGCATTTATCACGTTGCCACTGATCAGGAGCAGCATCGCCACCAACCTGATGCTGATTACCCTGCAGACGTTGGCCGTGTTCACGCTTATTTGGGTGATGACAGCCGGTGGCCCAGCCAATGCCAGTACCACCCTGCCGGTGTTGGCCTACCAAGAGGCCTTCAAATTTGGGGATATCGGCTATGGCACGGCTGTTGCTTCGGTATTGATTGTGTTGGGAGTGGTCTTCGGCGCTGTCTATGTCCGCCTGCTCAGGGAGCAGAAGCCGTGATGTCCAGGCCGCGGATTGCGGCAGACATCGCTTTGGCCGTGATCGGTTTCTGCTTTGTGGCGCCATTGCTGTGGTTGCTGCTGGCCGCCGTCGATCCTCACGCCGGGTACCAGACAGCGGTGCCGTCGGCGCCTTCGATGGATAATTTTGGCGCGGTGTTCACTCCGGAATTGTTGTTCCAGCCCTTGACGAACAGTTTCCTTCTCTCGGCCGGAACAGCGGCGGTCAATTTGGTGGCAGCAGTCCTTGCTGCGTATCCGCTGTCCCGCTACCAGTCCAGGTTCAACAAGCCGTTCATGTACTCGGTGCTTTTCGGGACGTCGTTGCCAGTGACCGCCATTATGGTGCCCGTCTACGGGTTGTTCGTCCAGCTCCAGTTGCTCGATTCCATGATGGCCACCATATTCTTCATGGCTACAACCACGCTGCCCATGGCCATCTGGATGATGAAGAACTTCATGGACTCCGTTCCCCTGGAACTGGAGGAAGCGGCATGGATGGATGGCGCCTCAAGCATGGCGGCCTTGCGCACCATCGTGCTGCCGCTTATGAGGCAGGGCCTGGGCGTTGTATTCATCTTTGTTTTCATCCAGGCCTGGGGAAACTTCTTCGTCCCCTTCATCCTGTTGCTCTCCACAGCCAAGCAACCAGCTGCGGTGTCCATCTTCAGCTTCTTTGGCCAGCATGGCGCCATAGCTTATGGGCAGCTGGCGGCGTTTTCCATCCTGTACTCAGTGCCGGTGCTGCTGCTGTACGTGCTGGTATCCCGGAGCGTGGGTAGCTCCTTCGCGTTGTCCGGCTCGGTAAAGGGCTAGTCGATGTCCTCGACTATTTCGCCGTAGGGTATCGACTCGTCCAGATGAGCCTGGTGTCCGGTGGGGCCTGCGTTGTACACAATCCGGACTCCGTGCCTTTGGTCTGCGGCGGACTGCAGCAGAACTGGACGGACGGCGTCGATGACGCGCTGGCTTTGGCCGGTGAGGTACTGCTCATAGCGGGCTGGTAGCTGAGGCATGGCAAAAGGATAGACCTCAGAAGCGCCCATGGGGAGAGCTCCCCATTGCGGGCTTGTTCAGGGGAGGCTTGGATAGAGTGGATTCACGCCAGCGAGGGGACCACGAGTGCTTCAGAACACAGCCACGACCGGAATCGATGCACCGGACCTGGCCCGTGCCCAGCAGCTCGTCGGCAGCATTATCCGCAGCTTTGAGACCAAGGTGGTAGGCCAGTCGAGGCTGCAGGAGACGCTGATGATCGGCCTCCTGACCGGCGGACATGTACTTTTGGAGAGCGTTCCGGGTCTGGCCAAGACCACAGCAGCGCAAGCTCTCGCGGAGTCGGTAAGTGCGGATTTTCGCCGGATCCAGTGCACTCCGGACCTGTTGCCAAGCGACATCGCCGGCACCCAGATATTTGATGCAGCCAAAGGCACATTCGTCACCCAACTGGGACCCGTTCATGCGAACATTGTGCTCCTTGATGAGATCAACCGTTCCAGCGCCAAAACGCAGAGCGCCATGCTGGAGGCGATGCAGGAACGGCAGACGTCAATCGGTGGCGAGTCATATCCGCTGCCCGAGCCTTTCCTGGTGCTGGCAACGCAAAACCCGATTGAGCAGGAGGGAACCTACCGCCTTCCGGAAGCACAGATGGATCGCTTCATGCTCAAGGACGTCCTGGACTATCCGAGCCCGGCGGAGGAAGCCGAAGTCATCAGGCGGATAGATGCCGGGGTGTACAGCGCAGCGCAGAAGCCCCCGGCAGCCGCTTCCCTGGACGCCATCGTCCAGGTGCAGGAACTCGTCAAGAGGGTTTACGTTGATCCTGCCATCATCAGGTACATCGTTGGCCTGGCCTATGTGACGCGCAACGCCTCACAATATCTGGAGCCTCGTTTGGCCAACCTCATTGAGTTCGGTGCAAGTCCGCGGGCCAGCATTGCCTTCAGCCAGGCTGCGAGGGCATTGGCACTCCTAAGCGGGCGGGACCATGTCATCCCGGAAGACGTCAAGAAACTGGCCCACAGGATCCTGCGCCACAGAATCGTGCTCGGGTTCGATGCCGTGGTTGAAGGGATCCCCGTGGAAACCATCATTGATGCGGTGCTCGCGTCCGTGCAGACGCCGTAACGGTCACCGGATGCCCAGCCTCCTCCGACGCGTGAAGTCGAAGATGTTCATCTTCGCCCATCGCAGGACCCTCACCCTGTTGGATGGCGAATACGGTTCTGTCTTCAAGGGCCGCAGCCTGGACTTTGACGAATTGCGCTCGTACGTACCTGGCGACGAAGTCAGGGACATTGATTGGAAAGCCACTGCCCGCCACGGATCACCGCTGGTCAAACGCTATGTGGCCGTCCGCCGTCACTCGGTGCTGCTGCTCGTGGACACAGGACGGAACATGGCAGCCCACGCCGCCTCGGGTGAATCCAAAAAAGACATTGCCGTTGACGCTACCGGCGTGCTGGGCTATCTCGCCTGCAGGCACGGGGACGACGTCGGACTCCTGCACGGCTCGGCCTTCACCTCCCGCTACCTCCCGCCTCAAAGCGGGGAAGAGCACCTGGAGCGGCTGCTCCGGGAAGTGGAGGCCGGCATTTCCCTGGATGGGCCGGCGAGCGCCATCACAGCGCAACTCGACTACGCGCTGAGGTTCTTGAAGGGCCGACTGCTCATTGCCGTTCTCGCCGATGAGTTTAGGCCCGACGCCCACACTGAAATGCTGCTTCGGCGCCTGAGGGCCCGGCACGAAGTCCTCTGGCTCACTATCCTCGACGCCCGCATGGCCAGGGAACCGGGGAACCCGGCGCCTACGCAGGAGGCCAGCTTCGACGTCGGGAACGGCCAGCGGATCCCTGCGCCGGTGACGGGGAACAGCGCTGTTCGTGCCGCATACGCCAGCGCAAGGCGAAAACGTGAGGAGGAGCGCAGCGTCTTCTTCCGCAGGCTCGGAATTGCTGAGCAGCCGGTTGGCGCCACGGGCGACGTCCTCACGGCGGTGTTCGCGCTCCTGGAGAAGCACCGCTCGGGCGCGAAGTCCCCCAAGGGTAGCAACCGTGCAGGATAACGCGGGCTTCTACGCGCCCCTTCAATATCAGCAGCTTTGGCTATGGCTGGGCTTGGTGCTGCTGCTGCTCGTAGCATGCTGGTACGGATGGATCCTGTGGCCTGTTCGCAAAGCAGCACCAAAGACACCGGCAGGCGCGCACGGGACGTCATACGATCTGGAAACGCTGCGGGCCAGCTGCCTGTCAGCAATAGATACCCTCGAAAGAGAGGCCGACGCCGGCCGCCTCCCCGGGCGCGACGCCCACCAGCGACTCAGCCTCCTCGTACGGGAATTTGCGAGTGCAGCCACAGGCCTTCCGGCCACTTCCATGACACTGGAGGAATTGCGCCGCAACGGACTGGATCAGTTCGCCGTGGGTATCGCCTTGATCTACCCCAACGAATTTGCGCCCGTAGCCATGCAATCCGTTCGGGACTCCGCAAAGACTGCACGCCAGGTGGTGCAGGCGTGGAACTGACTTTCTGGTGGATTCTTCCCCTTGCTGCCCTGGCACTGGTGATTGCCGCCCGACTGTTGATCCGGCGTCGGTCGCAGACGGGCAGGCCAGTGGCACACGGCGAGCGCCTCACCGACCTTCCCGAGTACCAAAACGTGCTGCGGCGGTACAAGGCCACGTTGGTCCTCGCCGTGGCCTTGGGTGCATTGTTTCTGGCGGCCACAGCCACAGCCGCTGCAAGACCTGCCCAGCGCACCACAGAGCAGCCCGAAATCCGGAACCGGGACATCATCCTCTGCCTGGATGTTTCAGGATCCATGACCAGTACGGACGCCGCCATCGCCAAAGTGTTCCAGAAACTTGCCCGGCAATTCGATGGCGAGCGCATCGGCATGGTGATCTTCGATAGCAGCAGCGTCCAACTGTTCCCGCTGACAGACGACTACGACTATGCGGCCGAACAGCTCACCGCAGCCCAGAAGGCCCTGGACAGCGGGGCAGGATCCTTCTTCGACGGGACATGGAACGGGAGAGGATCCTCCCTGATCGGCGACGGCCTGGCATCCTGTGTGCAAGGCTTCCCGGATGTTGACTCGGAGGCCGGCAACGCCAAGCGCTCGCGGTCTGTTGTGTTGGCGACTGACAACTTCCTCTCAGGGGACCCCATCTTCACCCTTCAGCAGGCCGGGGAGCTGGCCCGCAGCAAGAACGTCAAGGTGTATGCACTGAACCCCGGCGACTTTGACTACGGAGATCAAGCTGATCAGCCTGGTGGCCAACTCAAGGCGGTTGCCGAAGGAACCGGGGGCAGCTACTTCGCTCTGGACAGTCCTGATGCGGTGCCAGGGATAGTCCAGAAAGTGCAGGAGACCGAGGCCAGCAGCTACCTGGCCGCGCCCCAGGTTGTAGTCAGCGATAGCCCGGCGCTGCCGCTTGGGGTCGCGCTGCTGGCGGGTGCCGGAATGGTGATCCTGGGATGGAGGCTGAACCCGTGACACTTCTGCCAATTGTTCCGTGGGCGTTCCTCGCTGCCATGGGCGTCGGGATCATAGCCCTCACCCTGTGGGCCATCGTTCGCGGGCCGGTCTCCGGCAGCACCGGACCAAAAGGGTCGGTGCGGCCAGCCGCCGTCCGGGGCGCCGCCGTCGTGCTTCTGGTCCTTGCCGCGCTGCGACCAGGGTGGCCCGGCAGCGAGGCAAGGACAGCCGTCGCGGACGTGGATGTCTTCTTCGTTGTCGATACCAGCACCAGCATGGCCGCAGAAGACTACAACGGCACAGGCACCCGTTTGTCAGGGGCGACGAGCGACGTGATGGCCATCGCCAAGGAACTAGCGGGCGCCAGGTTTTCCCTCATCACTTTCGACAACAAGGCGACCGTCCGCATGCCGTTGAGCCAGGATGCCACCGCGCTGCAAACCGCTATGACAACACTGCAGCCGCAAAACCCGCGGTACGCCAACGGCAGCAGCGTTACGGGTGCGGGAGCGTTGCTCAAAGACAGGCTCGCGGCCGCCCGGGAGCAGCACCCAGGACGTCCAGCATTGGTGTTCTACGCCGGGGACGGCGAGAACACGGCCGCCGAGGCACCAGTGCCGCTGCCGGTGGATGCGAACAGCGTCAGCGGGGGAGCGGTGCTCGGTTACGGCACCGGGCAGGGCGGCCGGATGAAGGACACCTCGGACACCGAAGTCCGGTATCTGCAGGACAAGGGCTCGGGCGAGGATGCAGTGTCCAGGATCGACGAAGGGCAACTGCAAAATATCGCAAGCCAACTCCAAGTCCCATACGTCCACCGGGCCGGGAGCCAACCCACGGCTGACATGCTTGCCAAAGCCCAGCCCGGAGCCCTCACGCCTACCAACGACGACGGACCCGGCCGCGTGGAACTCTACTGGCTCCTGGCGCTCGCCGGATTCCTGCTGGCCCTTCACGAACCCGTGCGGCATTTCATCGCGCTACGGGAAGTGCGGGGTCAAAGACTGCCCCCGAAAGCCAAGGAGCCACTGGCATGAACAATGTTCGACGCCGGAGACGCCGCCTCGCGCTGTGGTCCGCTCCACCGGCTCTGCTTGCGCTCGCCGTGGCAGCGAAACTCCTGAGCGTGGGTCCCTTGGGGGGCTACGCTGCACGTGCCTTCGAAACCTCCGATCAGGATGGCGCAGCCAGGGCCGCTTCGTGGCTGCAGGTTGCAAACTCGTTCGAGTCGCACAAGGCCTACTTTGCATCCGGCGACGCCCATGTTCTGGCAGGCGACTTCACTGCGGCGCGGAAGGACTTCGAGGCGGCGTTGGATGCCGGCGCCGGCCAGGATGAATGCCAGGTGCGGGTCAATCTGGTGTTGAGCGTCGAGAAACTGGGTGATGCTGCCCTGTCGGCAGGCAGTAAGCCGACGGCAGCCACGTTGTTTCGTGAAGCGTTGGACGTCATCGAGTCCTCACCTGCCCAGTGTGCGCAGGAAGGTCCCGGAAATTCGTCCGGAGAGGGGAAGGCCCTGGATTCAGCTGCTGATCGGCTTAAAGCCAAGATGGCTTCGGGCTCCGACGGAAGGGCCGATGCGGAGAAGCCAGCCAAGGATACGCCGCCTGACCAACAGCAGGAGCAACTCCAGAAGCTGGGAAAGAACGCGCAAGAGGCCCAACGGGAGCGGGCAGAAGGGCAGGAACGCGAGGCGTATCTACGCGGCCCCGGGAATGAGTCCGGCGTAGACAAGCCCTGGTGAAGCCTTCACCTGCAGGAGGATTTCTACTGCAGATCGCCTTTCGGCGAACAAAGTTCACAGATCCTTCTTCGCGGATCGTAAAACCGCGTCTTAATTCGGTAGTCGAGTTGAACCGCCCGATACCCACGACCTACAGTCGTAAACAAGTTACCGCGGTAACGTGTCAGCGATCCTCCGTTGGATCCGCCCCGCAAGGGCGGTGAGGAGGGTGTGGGTGCCCCCATGTGGGCCTGACATTTGCACACGGAAAGCTTCATTCGAGGCGTACCAGTCGCTGCTGCGTCCTGCTGGAGTTCTTTCGTGTATCCCAAACTCAATTCATCGATCATGCAATCAATGGTTTCCTTGGATCCATTGGGTGACGTTCGATGACGAACAGCCAGGACGCAAATGTCGCCACCAAGCCTTGACCTACATTCCAACCCCGCCGGAGCGGCGCCCGTAGCACTTTCCTACGAGCTGTTTCCCCCTCGCTCCCCGGCGGCCGCAGAAACCCTGTGGACCACGATCCGTGAACTCGAAGCCACCGAGCCGGACTACGTCTCCGTGACGTACGGCGCCAGTGGATCCAACCGGGATACCGCCGTTGACCTCATCAACCGCCTCCTGCTCGAAACCACGCTTCGGCCTTTGGCCCACTTGACGTGTGTAGGCAACACACCGGCGGAACTGGCGGAGATCATTGGCGAGCTCCTGGACCACGGCGTCCGTGGCATCCTGGCACTGCGCGGGGATCTGCCCAAGGAAGGAAGCCGGCCTGCCAGCGGCTCACTCAGGTATGCCCAGGATCTGATCGAACTGATCCGCCGCGTGGAGCAGCGTCGTTCAGCACTTCTTTGCGCCGGCAAGATCGCTGTCGGAGTGGCCGCGTACCCCACCAGGCATCCTGAATCGCCGAGTGTGGGACACGACGTCGAAGTTCTCCTGGCCAAGCAGCGTTCCGGTGCAGACTTCGCGATCACGCAGGTCTTCTTCCACGCGAACGAATACTCTGACCTGGTTACCCGTGCACGTCGGGCCGGGGTCACCATTCCGATCATCCCCGGTGTCATGCCGCTCACCAGCCTCCGGCGGCTGAAGCGGCTCGGTGAGCTAGCCGGCGTCGATCCTTCCGTGGAACTCGTGGAGCGCCTCGCTGCCGTGGACACTGAAGCCGAGTGTCGGCGGATCGGCGTCGCGGCCACCGTGGATCTTGCCAATGCAGCATTGGATGCCGGCGCACCGGGCATTCACTTGTACACGTTCAATGAGCACGCTGACGCCCTGGACGTGCTGGACAAGCTTGCGCTGCCGCGGCCATCCCGGCCGGCTGGCCGCGTAAACACCATGGCCCCCCGCCAGGAATACGCAAGCTAAAAACACCTGGCCGCTTCTCCCGGCCGCCGTCGTGCGATTAAGGACGTGTCCTTCACGACTCCCAAAGGATTTCGTCGTCCACCACGCCGTCTTCATCGGCGGCTACTACCAGCAGCTCATCCGTGAAGTGCGAGCCGAGGGTGAAGTCCAGGACGAAGTAGCGCTCGGGCTGGCCAGGGTAGATGGCCACATGACCCAGTTTGAGGGCTTTGAGGAAGACGTCGTTGGTGAGCTGGGACTTGTCCCTGACCCCGAAAACCGATTCGAGCTGCTCTTCCTTGAGCTGGGAACTATGGAAATGCAGGAACTGCTGCGGGTTGGTGCCGTCCTGGTCAAGCTCATCGGCGATCATCTCCCGGACCTGGTCAACCAGCTCCGGCAGGAAGCGCAAACGATAGTCCACCTTGTGCATGGCAGCCTCGTCGAAGTGGTCCTGCGCCGTGACGTTGAGGTCCAGCTCAAGCTGATTGCCGCCGAGTTCGTGTTTGGTCACGAAGCAATGTTCACGCCCGTGATTGAGCTCGATCTCCCCAAAATGTGTGCTCGCTACCTTGCCCATGTGATCAATCTAACCCCAACATGGGGCCGGTTCCAGCAATTGGGAAGAATTCACCTCCGACGCTGCGGACCCTTGACAGGCGCTGATTTCAGGGGGTGCAAACCGCTCTTTTCGGAGGTGCCACGGAGGGTGTCGGCCAGGAGTTGCGTAAACAGTTGCACTTGCGCTGTGCGCTTTTCGTTGATGAGCAGCGCGAACACGTTTCGTGCCAGCCGGATGTCCGGGACGTCAAGGACCACGACGCCGGGTGGCCTGTTGCGCAACGCCAGTTCCGGTACCAGCGAAGCACCCAGGCCAGCCGCGGTCATCTCCAGGCTGGCGTGGAAATCGTCACTGTAAGCCACGACGCGGGGATGCAGGTTGCAGCTGGCAAACAACCGTTCGATCACCAGGGCGTCGCTGGTGCCCGGGTGGTGGATGATCCACGGCATGTCCGAGAGGTGTGCGGCCTCAATCTCGGCATCCTCGCGGATTTTCCATGAAGCGGGCAGCACCACGCGAAAGTCGTCGTCGCCGATCCATTGCCGCTCCAGGGAATGTGGCCACGCCAATCCGGACTGTCCCACCTGGTACACGAGGGCGACGTCCAATTCTCCGCCACTGCGCAGTCCCTGGATGGTCTGCGCCGGCTCAGCGACTGATACCCGCAGCTCTATGCCCAGTCCGTTCCACCGCTCATTCCTGAGGATGTCCGGCAGCACATACGTGGCAAGGCTCGGGAAGATGCCGAGCCGCAATTCCTGGGCTGGCGCATCGTTGGTCCTTGATGCTGCCGCCATCAGTGCTTCGACGTCGGTCAGTACCTTGGACGCGTGCCGCGTCATGGTGACAGCCGCTTCGGTGGGAACGACGCTCCTCGCGGAACGCTGGAACAGTTCGACGCCGGTATCCCGTTCGAGCGCGGCCATCTGTTGGGAAACGGCGGAGGCTGTATAGCCAAGCTGCGCGGCCGCTGCAGCGAAGGAACCCAGTCGGGTGACCTCCAGCAGGGTCCTGAGATGGAGAAGATTGACCATCAGCTGTCCTTTTGCTCGATTCTTCGCGCCAACACAGGGGAGTGGTCTCCTGTGAAGCACCACGGCAACCGTACTCTGCCTTGGACCACCAGCAAATCTGGGTGTTGGCTTTGTGTACGCCACGCCACATTTTCAAAGTGTCACGACACGCCGGAACCCGGCGACACGCTGGAGATTAAATGTGGCTAAGTAGTCCACAGGGTGTGGATTTCATCTCCCACTTTGGCGGAATCACGGACATTTTGAGGCACCTGCCCTGTGGACGAGCGGTGGATTGAATGACATACTTGTAATACATCATCTTGGGGTCCCGGCGAGGCGCTTGCACTACATGTAGTATCGGTTTACGGATTGAGCGGGAAACCAGCACAAGACTAAATAAGCGTGTTGGCTGCCACAGCAGCCTGCGGGCCGGTATCGGATTCAGTATTCAGTTCCGGTTGAGCCCGCCAGATACGAAGAGCGACAGACTTCAACTAAGGGGACAGGGATCATGACCGTTACGGTTTACACGAAGCCGGCCTGTGTTCAGTGCAACGCAACCTACCGGGCACTCGACAAGAAGGGCATTGCCTACCAGAGTGTCGACATCTCCCAGGACGCCGAGGCACTCGAACGCCTCAAGGCGCTGGGGTACATGCAGGCTCCTGTCGTCGTGACCGAGCAGGACCACTGGTCTGGATTCCGCCCGGACAAGATCGAGGAACTGGCCCAGGCCGTTTCCTCCGTGGCCTAAGTTTCCTTTCGGACTTCGCCACCATAGCAAGCAAGAATTCCTATGTAGTCGAGGTGACTCCCATGGCACCGCTGGCAACGGCATCCGTGCGCAGTGACACGGACACTGTGACCACGAGGAGTCACCTCATCTACTTTTCCTCGACATCTGAGAACACCAAGCGCTTTGTCCAGAAATTGGGCAGGGATGCGGCGCGCATCCCGCTCTATGCGCACGATGCTCCGCTTCAAGCACTTGAACCCTTCGTCCTCGTCCTGCCGACTTACGGCGGGACGAACGGCGAAGGTTCAGTGCCCAAGCAGGTCATCAGGTTTCTCAACAACCCACGGAACAGGGAACTGATCCGTGGTGTTATCGGTGCAGGAAACACCAACTTCGCGGACAACTATTGCGCAGCGGGAGACATCATCGCCGCCAAGTGCAACGTACCGCATCTCTACAGGTTTGAACTCATGGGGACGCCGGAAGACGTCGATCGGGTCAATCAAGGATTGGAAAAGTTTTGGACACTACTGTCGCAGAAACAGAAGTAACCGGGGGCGCTGTGGAAACGGCCAAGAAGCCACTGCCGGAGGCCTATAAGGGTCTGGGCTATCACGAGCTCAACGCCATGCTTAACCTGTATGGCCCCAACGGCGAGATCCAGTTTGAAGCCGACCGTGAAGCCGCGCACCAGTACTTCCTGCAGCACGTGAACAACAACACCGTGTTCTTCCACGACCTGGAAGAGAAGCTCGACTACCTGGTGAAGAACCAGTACTACGAGCGCGAAACCCTTGACCAGTACACGATGAACTTCATCCGTGAGCTCTTCAACCGTGCATACAAGAAGAAGTTCCGCTTCGAGACCTTCCTTGGCGCCTTCAAGTTCTACACGTCCTACACGCTGAAGACGTTTGACGGCAAGCGCTTCCTTGAGCGCTACGAAGACCGTGTCTGCATGGTTGCCCTGCACCTTGCCCGCGGTAACGAAGAACTTGCCAGCCGCCTTGTTGACGAAATCATCGATGGCCGTTTCCAGCCGGCGACCCCCACTTTCCTGAATGCAGGCAAGGCCCAGCGCGGCGAGCTCGTCTCCTGCTTCCTGCTCCGCATCGAAGACAACATGGAGTCGATTGCACGCGCTATCAACTCCGCACTGCAGCTCTCCAAGCGCGGCGGCGGTGTTGCCCTTTCGCTCACCAACATCCGTGAGCACGGCGCCCCGATCAAGCAGATCGAAAACCAGTCCTCCGGCGTCATCCCCGTGATGAAGCTCCTCGAAGACAGCTTCTCCTACGCCAACCAGCTTGGTGCGCGCCAGGGTGCAGGTGCCGTGTACCTGCACGCACACCACCCGGACATCTACCGCTTCCTGGACACCAAGCGCGAGAACGCCGACGAGAAGATCCGCATCAAGACGCTCTCCCTGGGCGTGGTGATCCCGGACATCACGTTCGAGCTCGCCAAGAAGAACGAGGACATGTACCTCTTCTCCCCGTACGACGTCGAGCGCGTCTATGGCGTCCCCTTCTCCGACATTTCCGTCACGGAGAAGTACTACGAGATGGTTGACGATTCCCGGATCAAGAAGACCAAGATCAGTGCCCGTGAGTTCTTCCAGACCCTCGCGGAGATCCAGTTCGAGTCCGGCTACCCGTACATCATGTTCGAGGACACCGTGAACCGGGCCAACCCGATCGACGGCAAGATCACCATGAGCAACCTGTGCTCGGAGATTCTGCAGGTTTCATCGCCGTCCATTTACGCGGAAGACCTAAGCTACGAGACCGTGGGCAAGGACATTTCCTGCAACCTCGGTTCCATGAACATCGCCAAGACCATGGATTCGCCGGACTTCGGTCTCTCGATCGAGACGTCCATCCGCGCCCTCAGCGCCGTGTCTGACATGTCCTACATCAACTCGGTGCCGTCCATCGCCCAGGGCAACGCCCAGAGCCACGCGATTGGCCTCGGCCAGATGAACCTCCACGGCTACCTTGCCCGCGAGCACGTCCACTACGGTTCCGAAGAGGGCCTGGACTTCACCAACATCTACTTCTACACGGTGCTGTTCCACGCTCTGCGCGCCTCCAACCGTCTCGCCATCGAGACCGGCCAGAAGTTCGGCGGCTTCGAGAAGTCCACGTACGCTTCCGGCGAGTTCTTCGACAAGTACACGGAGCAGGAATGGGTTCCGGCAACGGAGCGTGTCCGCGAGCTCTTCGCGGGCCACCACATTCCCACCCAGGATGACTGGCGCGAGCTGAAGGCCTCAGTCATGGAGCACGGTATCTACAACCAGAACCTGCAGGCCGTGCCGCCCACCGGTTCCATCAGCTACATCAACAACTCCACCTCGTCGATCCACCCGGTGGCTGCCAAGATTGAGATCCGCAAGGAAGGCAAGATTGGCCGCGTCTACTACCCGGCTCCGTACCTGACCAACGACAACCTGGAGTACTACCAGGATGCCTACGAAATCGGCTACGAGAAGATCATCGACACCTATGCAGCTGCCACGCAGCACGTGGACCAGGGCCTGTCCTTGACGCTGTTCTTCAAGGACACCGCCACCACCCGCGACATCAACAAGGCGCAGATCTACGCATGGCGCAAGGGCATCAAGACCCTCTACTACATCCGTCTCCGCCAGCTCGCGCTGGAAGGGACTGAGGTGGAGGGTTGCGTCAGCTGCATGCTCTGATCAACCTGTATCGGTTGATATCTTGCGGCAGCTGCCGCTTGCAAAACTAAAGATTACGACGGCGGGTCACCACCCGCCGTCGTACGCTTACCTTAAGAACCCAACGCTAAAAGGGGATGAAATGACCGAAAAGGTCAAGCTGCTTAGCCACGTCGAAGCAATCAACTGGAACAAGATCCAGGACGACAAGGACGTGGAAGTCTGGAACCGACTGGTCAACAACTTCTGGCTTCCGGAAAAGGTGCCGCTGTCCAACGACGTCCAGTCGTGGCACACGCTGACGCCGGAAGAGCAGCAGCTCACCATGCGCGTTTTCACGGGTCTCACCCTGCTGGACACCATCCAGGGGACCGTCGGCGCCGTGTCGTTGATCCCGGATGCGCTGACGCCGCACGAAGAGGCCGTGTACACCAACATCGCTTTCATGGAATCGGTGCACGCCAAGTCCTACTCGTCCATCTTCTCCACCCTGTGCTCCACCAAGGAGATTGACGACGCTTTCCGCTGGTCGCTCGAGAACGAGAACCTGCAGAAGAAGGCGCAGATCGTCATGGACTACTACCAGGGCGACGACCCCCTGAAGCGCAAGGTGGCCTCCACGCTGCTGGAAAGCTTCCTCTTCTACTCGGGCTTCTACCTGCCCATGTACTGGTCCTCGCGCGCCAAGCTCACGAACACGGCCGACCTCATCCGCCTCATCATTCGTGACGAGGCCGTGCACGGTTATTACATCGGCTACAAGTTCCAGAAGGGCCTGGAGAAGGTTTCCGAGGCCCGCAAGCACGAAATCAAGGACTACACGTTCGAGCTTCTCTTCGAGCTGTACGAAAACGAAGTCCAGTACACGCACGACCTCTATGACGGCGTCGGCCTGGCCGAGGACGTCAAGAAGTTCCTGCACTACAACGCCAACAAGGCCCTCATGAACCTCGGCTACGAGGCCATGTTCCCGGCCTCCGTCACCGACGTGAACCCGGCCATCCTGTCGGCACTTTCCCCGAATGCCGATGAGAACCACGACTTCTTCTCCGGCTCGGGCTCCTCCTACGTGATTGGCAAGGCTGTCAACACAGAGGATGAGGACTGGGAGTTCTAAGACCGTTCAGGTCCCGGTATCTTCAAGGCCCCTTACGCTCTGCGTGAACTGGTCCCCGGAAGTTGGACTCGTGCGAGCTCCACTCTGGCGTCGGCTTTGCAAGGAAGTCCCCGTCCCACTTGGGACGGGGACTTCGTCGTTGCTGATGTAGTTTGAGTCTGTGTCTTAGTCTTCATCCGACCGCAGAGGTGTGCACGTGTGGAATGAATTTTCGACGACGCCATCGCCGGCCGGCTTCGTTTTACTTCCTGAGAATGGGTGGGAAGCGCTGGTGCTTGCCGTCGCTGGCCCTGGCCGTGGTGTCCGTAATCCCAAACGCAGCATTCCAAAGGAGATCTCGGTTGTTACGGCAACTGCGGGCTCCCCAACGATCAAGAAAGTCCCTTTCACCGACCAGGACCAAGAGGTTATTGACGACTTCTTGGATGACTACCTTGTGGCAGCGGGTTTTGAGCCTCGGCCAAGGGGCTTTGACTGGTATCTGCGGTTGCCTAAGGGAGTCACGTCTGTTGACGAACTAAGCGTTCTCCTCAACGCCGCCGTGGCTTCGGAAGATGCTGGCGGGCATCCATCCCAAGTCCGCCCTGTATTCGAACGAGTAATCGCAAAGCTTTATGCGGACTGATCGTGCTTGTGCGAACTGGAAGAGTTTTTCCTTGAGATGTCCAGAGTGCGCCACGAGACGTAGGGCAAACCGAGAGCCCGCATCAACTGCAGCATCGTCTTTCTTGCCACCGCCCAGCCACGGTTGAGCAGTTCCCTAACCCGCCGGTGCCCGTACGGCCCATGGTTCTTCTCAAAGATGTCCGTGATGGAGGACCTGAGCTCCTCTTGCAGGTCAGGGTTTTGAAGGCCCGCCTGATGATAGAAAAACGTTGATCAGGCAAAACCCGCGACCTGAAAAAGAAGCGGAAGCGGGAAGTCGGCCTTGAGGGCGATGAGGGCCTGGACCTTCACCTTTGTTTTTGAGCCCTCAAGGCCCGCAATTTTCCCACATGGCTATCCCGGGCGTGGACTTCGAGGCAGTTGCCCCTGCAGTACTCGTTCATATCCTGGTAATGGAGGTGCGGTGGAACGGTAGCTGTGCCCGGTGGGCGTGGTAACCGTCAACGTGTGTCTCCCTGCGGGTTCTGGTTTGGCCCTCCACCCTGGGTTCTCTTTGGTGTGGTTGCATTGTTCGCAGAGCCCGGCACCGTTGCCCGCGCTGGTTGATCCGTCTTTGTGCCAGGGGATGATGTGGTCGATATGCCGGATGGGTGCGTCGCAATAGGGCGTGCGGCAGCTGTGGTCGCGGGTTTCGATGAACCGTCTCATTCCTTTGGGGAAGAGGCGTGCCCGTGAGTCTGTCGCGAGGAGTTCGCCCGTGCTTGGTGAAGTAAACAGTCGTCGGAGCCAAACGGTGAAGTCTTGGTCTGTCTTGCTGTCACTGCCAGTCAAGAGTTCCCTGGCCCATTCGGCTGGGACTGTGCCGTAACCGTTCAGCCGTGCGGGCTCCGCGTCGCCTTGGAGCAAGGTGCGGTCGGTCATGACGAGTTGAAGGTCGATCCCAGAGAACCCTGCAGGCGAACCGGTGATGCGTTCGACGAGGGCGTCCGCCATGACCTGGCCCCGGGACCGGCTATCCCCGCCGGAGCGGGCGGAGTCTGCGTGCCGGGTGAGGGCAGCGTATGCGGCGACGCCTTGCGCGACGGGCAGCAGCGCGGTCAGGTACGTCATGGTGTCCGGTGCGGGGCGGAGGCTGACATGCCGTTCCGAGGCCGCATGGGCGGCGCGTTGAGTGACCGAGCGCGGATCCCTGCGGTAGGCGGCTGCTTTGACTGCGGCGATGATGGCGCGGTCTCCAGCGCCGTCGAAGGTTCCGGTGTCGGCGGCGAGTTCTTCGTCAACGGCACAGCGGTCTTCGACAGAAAGGCAGGCTGTTTCCTTCACCAGCAGCGTTGCCCGCCACTCGTTGAGCTGGCCGGTCTCCAGCGCAGCCAGGGTGCGTGGCATTCCGGTCACCAAGGCTTTGGCGAAGCCAAGGAGACGCGATCCCTTATTCGGAGACTCCCGCCGGGCAAGGGCAACCTGGGCTGATACGCCTTGGCCCCGTTCAGCAGCCGGAAGCCCCGCTGCTGCCTGCTCTTGACGCTGGGCAAGGTCAAAGGCCACGGCTATCTTCGCCTGCAAGCCTGAGATGGCAGACTTCATATCCTCAAGAGCACGGAGTTGATTTATCAGGTCACCGCTGACGCTGCCTGCATGAGCACGTGCAGGCACCGAGGCGACCCCCTGGGTGGCTTGTATCTGCTGACTCCGGCTCATATTTTCACTATGTCAGCACCCACCGACATTACTACCGGCGCGAATTTTGGCGGCAGATCGAAACCGTCCGTGAACCCTTCCCGCCCTTGCCCGCGTCTGTCCATCAGAGGAAGATGTTGGCCAACTTCGGGAGGACGCAAGTGGTTCAACTTGAGAAGTTTGAAAAGTACTTGATCGAAGAGTTCTACGACGATTACCGCTCGGGCGACCTGTCCCACGGGACCTTCACCAGGCGCGTGGCGTTCATCATGGGAAGCATGACCGCGGCTGCGGCGGCTATGACGCTGGTGGGCTGTACACCGGACGAGGTGCCAAAAATAGGGGACCCAATGCCCACGGCCTCAGTAAGGTCGGGAAACACCACAGCGGTCCCCAACGCCAAGAGTCCGCTGACGGTACCGGAAGGGGCCGCTAGCCTGAAAACAGAAACCGTGAAGTTCACTTCCGGAGGGACCGAGATCGGCGGGTACCTCGCCAGGCCCGAGAATGCTAAGCCGGGCCCGGCCGTCCTGATCTGTCACGAAAACCGCGGCCTCACGCCCCACATCCAGGACGTCGCCCGGCGTTTTGCCAAGGAAGGCTACGCAGCTTTGGCGCTGGATCTCCTCAGCAGGGAGGGTGGCACCGCATCAATGGATCCAGACGCTGTCCCGGGTGCGCTCACCAAGGCAGGAGCCCAGCGGCACGTTGGCGACTTCCAAGCTGCATTCGAGTATCTGAACGACCAGGATTTCGTGGAGAAGGGCCGCATTGCCATGGTCGGCTTCTGTTTTGGTGGAGGCATCACCTGGCAGGCAGCGACCGAGATCCCGGGGCTGAAGGCAACCTCCGCGTTCTACGGCCCAGCCCCGGACCCTGCGAAGGTGCCCAACATCAAAGCCGCCGTTTTTGGTGTCTACGCTGAAAAAGACGCGCGGATCACCGGTTCCATGCCGCAGTTGAAGGACGCCCTGGACGCAACGCACGTCAAGCACCAACTCAAGGTGTACCCGGGTGTGGACCATGCATTCCACAACGACACAAGCGACCGCTACAACGAGGCCCAGGCTACGGCTGCCTGGAACGACACCTTGGCTTGGTTCAAGGAAAACGTCTGAGGTCAGTCCGGCAGGACACCGTCCCGCCTGGCCAACTCGGCCTCCAGGGTCTCGATGCTGGGCAGGCTTTCCACCAACTCATCAGGCAAGGAGTCAGCCAGAGAGGTTCGCCACTCCGCGATCCCCACCGGAGCGTTGAAGCCACGCAGGGCGTACTCGGCGACGACGCTGTTCTTCTCTTTGCAGAGCAACAGCCCGATGGTGGGTTTGTCGTCCGGGTGAGCCATAAGATCGTCAACCGCAGCCATGTACATGCCCAACTGACCCAGGAATCCGGGCTCGAACTTCACGGCCTTCAGCTCAATGACCATGTAGCAGCGCAATTTCAAATGGTAGAAGAGCAGGTCCGCGAAGAATTCGTCGCCGGCGATGTCCAGCCGGACCTGCTCGCCGACAAAGGCGAAGCCTTGGCCCAGCTCGAGCAGGAATTTCTCCACATGCTTCACCAATTGCACCTCCAGATCCCGTTCCGTGTGCCGATCTGTCATGGCCAGGAAGTCGAAAACGTAAGGATCTTTGGTAGCCTGCTGCGCCAGGTCAGAGTCCGCCCGCACCATGGTGGAAGCAAAGTTGGTAATGGCTTGCCCTGACCGCTCGTGCAAGCGGGTGGCGATCTGGTGCGCCAGGACGTTGCGGGACCATCCATGCTGGGCGGCCGCCGCGGCGTACCAAAGCCGCGTGGCGGCGTCGTCGAGCTTTTCCATCAACGCGATCTGGTGGTACCAGGGCAATGTTGCAAGCGGCGCTTGCAACATTGGGAAGTCCGGCCAGGCCTGGGCGAAACTCTTCATGTACCGCAAGTTCCTGGGGGAGAAGCCTTTCGCTTCAGGGAAGCGGTTCCGGATGTCGGCGGAAAGGCGCGTGACCACCTTGGCGCCCCAGCCTTGCTGCGACTCGCGTTCGACGAGCTGCCGCCCGATGCTCCAATACGAATTCAACAACTCGCTGTTGACAGCCGCCACAGCGCGCGTGCGGCCGGTGCGGACCTCCTGGGCCACGGTGTCGAGCAAGCTGGGGTACCAGTCCGGCATGGAGGAGGCAGCCGGAACGCCTGGAAACGACGCTGTTGTTTTCCCGGGTTCTGTTGCGAGCTCTTGGGACGGCATGTGTCTCCTGTCGTTTGCTGTTGTCGTCACGCTAGGAGGAGGCACTGACAAAATAGAAGCGTGAGTGAAGCCGCCGAGTTCGTGGACTACACGCTCCAGCGTGAGTCGTCGTGGGAGAAGGCCGAGGAAGCCAGATGGCGCCTGGGTGAAAGCTTTAAGGTGTATGGCGCATCCATTGGTGCTGTCCGGGGAACTGTGCGCGATGCCTTGAACAAGTTCAAGAACCTCAGCCATGACGACATCACGGCCCTGAGTTCGGAACTGTGGGATGAACCGGTCTTTGAACGCCGGCTCGCTGCGGTGGTGCTCTTGCAAACCAAAGTGGGCATCCTGGTCAACACGGACCTGACCCGCATTGAGGGCTTCATCAGGCAGTCCGGCACGGAAGAACTTGCTGATCCTCTGGCGGCGGACGTGGTCAAACCCCTGCTCGCCAGGCTCGAAGGGCAGGCTAAGGAACGGGCCGCACGTGTTCTGGAGCGCTGGTCCCAGGACGCGGATCCATGGCTCCGCCGCGCCGCACAACTCGCAGCACACACCTCTTGATAAGGCTGGGTCACCGGCCTACCGTTTTCATCAACACATGCCAGGCGCCAATTCCCTGAATTGAGAGGCAGGTTGTTCGATGAAATCGCTGTGGTTGGACAGGGAATCCAGCTTCACGTCCGATGCAATCCCCGAAGAAAAGCACTTCGACACAATAGTGGCGGGCGCCGGGCTCACAGGAATGGTGACGGCTCTGCTGTTGTCCAGATCCGGTCAGCGTGTGGCGGTCTTGGAAGCGCGGACCTTGGGAGCTGTTACCACCGGCAACACCACGGGCAAACTAAGCCTCCTGCAAGGAGGGGCACTCTCGGCCCTGCGTGGCCAGTACTCGCTGAAAGTGGTGCAAGCCTATGTGGAGGCGAATCGTACGGGCCAGGCGTGGCTGATGCGGTATATGGAAGAGCAAGGCATCGCCTTTCAGCGCCGGACGGCAGTCACGTTCGCAACCACCGACGACGGCGGCCAGCGGCTGCGCAAGGAGGCTGCGGTTTCACGGGACGCCGGTTTGGACGTGCACTTCAGCCGTGACCCCGGGCTGCCATTTCCTGTGGTTGAGGCACTGGAACTCGATGACCAGGCGCAGATCCACCCCATGGAAGTCCTGGAGACACTCGCCAAGGACATTCGGGAGCACGGCGGAATAATTGTTGAGGGTGTCCAGGTACAGAATGTGGGTTCTGACCTTCCCGTGGAAGTATCCACGCGAAAGGGGGCGTTCACCGCGGACACCGTCGTCATTGCTACTGGCACGCCAATCTTGGACCGCGGACTCTATTTCGCCAAGCTCGAACCCAATCGGTCATACGCTGCGGCTCTTCGGCTTCCAGGTGAAACCCAGCCACCGAGCGGAATGTACTTGAGCATTGATCCACCTACGCGTTCCCAACGCACCCACCCGACGCCGGAGGGTGAGTTGTTGCTGGTAGGTGGCTATGGACATACCGGCGGCCAGGCAGCCTCACCCAAGGCGCACCTGGATGACCTTCTCGGCTGGGCCAACCAGCATTACCCGGGCGCGGAGGTCACCCATACGTGGTCTGCCCAGGACTACCGGCCAACCAACCTCGTTCCCTTCTTCGGCAAGATGCCCCGGGGTCACGGCCGCATCTTCTTCGGAACCGGCTACAACAAGTGGGGCATGAGCAACGGAGTAGCTGCCGCGTTGTCCATTACTTCGGACATTCTGGGCGGCCAGTCTGATTGGGCCAAGGTCATACACCACCGCGTTACGTCGCCCCAGGGCGCTTTGGAAGCCGTTCGCCTCAATGCCAGCGTCGCCAAGCGCATGGTCGAGGACAAAGCCAGGGTCAGGAGCAATCCGGAAATCACGGACCAGACCCGTCCCCCGGAGGGGAGCGGCGTCGTCGGGCTTTACAAGGGTGAACCGGCAGCTGTGTCTACCGTTGATGGCAATGTCTGTATGGTGTCGGCCAGCTGCGCCCACTTGGGAGGCTTGCTGAGCTGGAACGACGCCGAGAAATCCTGGGATTGCCCCTTGCACGGTTCCAGATACGCTCCCGACGGCAAGTACCTGGAAGGCCCGGCAACCCATAATCTGCAGAAGTCGCCGATTAAAAAGAAGGACTAGTCACGCCAACCGTTCGACGCGCCGCCGGGCCTGGTCCGCGGCGCGTCGTTGCTGCGTGGCGGCCCGGACTGCCAGCTTCTTCTGCGACTCAGCGGCTTCGGCGTCCCGGGTGATCCCGATCAGCTCAGCTTCGAGGGAAGCTAAACGCTTCTTTACTTTGGCAATCTCAGCCTCGACTTCCGAACGCCTGCCTGCGACTTCCTTGACAACATTCCACGCCTTGGATGCGCCTTCTTCCGCCGCCGTGGCTTCCTGATCCGCTGCCTCAAACTCGGTGCGGGCTTCTTCCAACGCGGCCTGGCGCTTTTGGGACCGGCGTTCGGCCAGGGATGTGGCGGTTTCCGCGGGTGCTTTTTCTTTCGTCTGCGACCCTTGTTTCTTCTTGCTCTGGGGTGCTGGCCTGGGTTCGGCAGGCAGCTTCACTTTTGGCGGTTCGCCCACACCCGGGATTTCGTCGGGATTTGTTGCAGCGACGGCATCTGTCAGGTCCACGGACTCGAAACCGCTGCCGCTTAGCCCGCGCACCAGCCGGCCGGTCGTCACCGCCGCTGCGGCGCCGGCGTCGGCCATGACAGCCCGAAAAGTCTGCTCCACATCGGCGGCGCCGGCCGCGCTGAGCGGCGCTCCCAGCCCGCCCGCCAGGTCCTTTGCCGCGTGCACGGCCAAGGTCAGTTGGCCTTGGCGCTGCTGGCCAAGTTCACGGAAGGCTTCCGCATCTCCCTCCTCTTGTGCTGCACGGAGGGAAGCGCCAAAACGCACGACGCCGTCAATCACCTCGGGTTGGTGGACGGCAAGCATGTTGATGGCCCAGGCGCCGGCGGCGGGCTTTGGCAAGCTGCCGATTTCCTTGGCGAGGTCCTTCTCACCTGCCTCCTTTGCTTGCCGTGCCAAGGCTGTCCGCTCCGCAGTGAATTCACGCGGAAGCACGGCGTACAACTGTTGGGCGGCATCGCGGAGATCCATGACTTCATCCTAGGTGCGCTTGTGCCGACCCTGGCTGGTGGTCCCGAGTACTTGTCCGAGGGACCTGGTCCAGGAACCAGCAGCGCTTAGGGTAGCCTAAGTCACGTGGACCAGATCATGAGTTTGCCCTTTGGCGTCGCGCTTGCGGCGCTGTTCGCGATTGTCATGATCCGCGTCAATGTCACGTACTGGCTGGGTCGAGGAGCAATTGCCGGCTTCGCACACACCCGCTTCGGCGCGTCGCTTCAACGCCCCCGGGCAGCCCAGGCCCAAGCCCTCATTCAGCGTTGGGGTCCGTACGCCGTCGTGCTCTCCTTCCTGACCATCGGCCTGCAGACGGCCGTTAATCTGGCCGCCGGTGCAGCGCGGATGCCGCTGCACCGCTATCTCCCCGCCGCCGTCGGGGGCTCCATCATCTGGGCGTTGCTGTACGCAACTATCGGCCTCGCTGCACTTGAGGCGTGGCTTGCGGTAGCCGCGGCGTCGCCGGCCGGTGCCGGGCTGTCCGTGCTGGCTGTGATCGCCGTGATCGTCTGGGTGGTCGTTGCCCGGCGGCGTCGGTCGGCTGCCAAATCAGCGGATACAGTGGTCTGAGTTCTACTGCTGGATCGGCGAAAGGCTCGCGTTGACAACTTCATTACCGGAACTGGCGGAGGGCAACTTCTACTACGAATCGTTGGGTGAGGGCCGCTACCGCTCCACGATTCATGCCCAAGGTGCCTGGAATCCGCACGAACAACACATGGCCCCTGCCTCGGGCATCATGGCTGACGCCCTCCTGAGGCATGAGCCGCGCGAGGATGTCCGTATGGCGCGTATCAGCTACGAGATCCTCGGGTTGATCCCCGGCGGCGAGTTCCAGGTAACCACCTCAACCTTGCGGCCGGGACGAACCATTGAACTTATCCAGGCTGAGCTTTCCGCCGGAGGGCGTGTCGCCATCCGTGCCGCAGCGTGGCGCATGATCACCAGCGACACCAGCGCTGTAGCAGCGTTCGAAGACGAGCCGATGCCCGCGCCGGATGAATGCAAGCTGTGGGATGGTGCCAGCGTCTGGCCCGGTGGTTACATCCGTTCCTTGGAAATGCGTATCGGCGAAGGCCATCGGCCAGGTTCGGGCAGGGTGTGGATCCGGACCATGCATCCTTTGACGGACAAGGAAGACAGCAGCGATCTTGCCCGGCTCATGGGATTGGTCGACACCGCCAATGGCATCGCGGCACGGGTTCCCCCAGGGGAGAACAGCTACATCTTCCCCAACGTGGACCTGCAGATTCACATGTACCGGGCGCCTTCTGGCGAGTGGCTCGGGCTGGACAACAAAGTCTCCTTCGGAGCCGATGGCATCGGCCTGACGTCCAGCGTGCTCCATGACATCAACGGACCTTTCGGCAGGGCCGAGCAAATCCTGACGCTGAGGAAAAGCTGATGAGCGAAGCACGGAACGAACCCGACGGCGGAGCATCCACCCGCCGTGACCTCACCGTTTACCGTCAAGAGGAATCCCTCGGTGCAGCAGAGGATCTTGATTTTGCGCTGGAGCTGCTGAAGCGGGCCCGCAGCGGGCAACTGGGGCCCTCCCTGCGCTTGTACCGCCCGCAGCCCACCGTTGCCTTTGGCCAGCGCGACGCGAACCTGCCCGGCTTCAGGGCTGCCGAAGATGCTTGCCGGGAGCTCGGCTTCGAGCCACTTGTGCGGAAAGCCGGTGGACGTGCGGCTGCCTACCACCAGGGCACCTTGGTGATTGATCATATTGAGCCGCACCCTGACGCGATCGTCCGTGCGAAAGCCCGCTTCGCCGAGTTCGGTGAGTTGCTGGCTGGTGCGCTTCGCAGCGTCGGCGTCCACGCCGCCGTCGGGGAGATCCCAGGGGAGTACTGCCCCGGGGAATTCAGCGTGCACGGGCAGAACTCGGAGTTTCCCGCCCATCGCATCAAGCTGATTGGAACGGCCCAGCGGGTGGTTTCCGGAGGGTGGCTGTTCAGCTCCGTGATTGTGGTGGAGAACTCCAGTCCTATCCGTGACGTTCTGACGGCGAGCTACGCTGCACTTGGCCTCGATTGGGATCCGGCTACCGCCGGTGCTGCAAATGACCTGCTGCCCCACTTGGACGTCAAAACGGTGGAGGACGCTGTGGTTGACGCTTACCGCGGCTATGCGCACGTGGTGGACGGCGACTTCCGGACTCTCTTGGCCTAGGAGGCTTTCACCGCCATTGAGCGTGCTGGGGGCCGGGCTTAGGCTGAGGGGAACAGGAATCTAACCCCACGAAACCTGGTGGAATGATGGGCCGGAAGAAGCACCCAATTCAGGATACCGACGTCGACTTGAGCGTCAGCGAACCCAAGAGGTCCGCCGCCGGTTTGCCCAGCCTCAGCGAAACCCTTCCCCACGCGATGGCCCATATGGGCCCGTCCCGCGCATGGAAGACCCTTACAGCGGTCAACCAAAAAGACGGTTTCGACTGCATGAGCTGTGCCTGGCCTGATCCGCCGGAACGCAAGGCCGCCGAATTCTGTGAAAACGGCGCCAAGGCTATCGGGTGGGAGGCGGAGCCACTGAGGATCCCCACAGGGTTTTGGGCGGAAAATCCTCTCAGTTCCCTGGAGTCCCGTTCCGAGTACTGGCTAGGGCAGCAGGGCAGGTTGGTGGAGCCCGTGTATAAGGCAGCAGGGGCGGAGCACTATGCGCCCATCAGTTGGGAGCGGGCCTTCGGTATCGTTGCGAGCGAGTTGAACGCCCTGGATGACCCCAATGAGGCCACGTTTTACACCAGTGGACGCACCAGCAACGAGGCAGCGTTCCTGTACCAACTATTCGTCAGGGCCTTCGGGACCAACAACCTTCCCGATTGTTCCAATATGTGCCACGAATCCACGGGTATAGCCATGGGCGAGACCATCGGCGTGGGTAAATCGGCCATCACCTACACGGACTTCGCCAAGTCGGACCTGATCATCATCATGGGGCAGAACCCGGGAACCTGCCATCCTCGGATGCTGACGGCACTGGAGGAGGCCAAACTCGCGGGTGCGTCCATCGTCGCGGTTAATCCGCTGCCCGAGGCTGGCCTGATCAACTTCCGGAACCCGCAACGCGTCCGCGGCCTCGCCGGTAAGGGAACGGACCTGGCTGACCAATTCCTGCAGATCCGGCTCGCCGGGGACATGGCCCTGCTGCAGGCCCTTTCCAAGCGCGTCCTGGACGCCGAAAGTGCAGCGCCCGGTACTGTGCTGGACCGCACCTTCATCGATGAGCACTGCCAGGGCTTTGTTGGGTTCGCTGCCCACCTCGCAACCTTGCAGGAACGGGACGTTCTCGCGGCCACCGGCCTGCGAAGCGCAGAAATCGATGAACTCGCAGACAGGTACATCCGCGCGGACAAGGTCATCATCACGTGGGCGATGGGACTGACCCAGCACAAAAAGGCGGTGCCCACCATCAAGGAAATCATCAACCTCCTTCTGCTCCGCGGCAACATTGGAAAACCGGGGGCCGGACCCTCACCGATCCGTGGTCACAGCAATGTGCAGGGTGACCGGACCATGGGCATTTGGGAGAAGATGCCTCCGCGGTTCCTTGAGGCCTTGCAGGACGAGTTTGGCTTTGACCCGCCACGGAAGGCGGGCGTCGATTCGGTGGACAGTATCCGTGGAATGCGTGATGGCAGGATCAAGGTCCTCATCGCGCTGGGCGGGAACCTGGTGCATGCGATCTCGGACACCGCGGTCGCTGAGCAGGCTGTGCGTCGGACCAGGCTTTCAGTACAGATTTCCACCAAGCTGAATCGCTCGCATGTGGTGTGCGGCGAGCAGGCCCTGATCCTTCCGACCCTTGGCCGTACCGAAATCGACAAGCAGGACGGGATTGAGCAGTTTGTCACGGTGGAGGACACCGTCTGCGCTGTGCACCGCTCCGCAGGGCCGCTGGAACCCATCGCTGCGGATGTCCTCTCCGAGGTGGCGATTGTCACACGGATGGCCGAGGCGGTCCTTGACCACAAGGTTCCGGTGGATTGGGCGGGCCTCAGGCGTAATTACGACACCATCCGTGACCACATTTCCCACGTAGTCCCGGGATTTGAGGACTTCAACGTGCGCATCCGCGAGCGCGACGGTTTCGTACTTCCGCATGGCCCCAGGGATTCGCGGACGTTCCCCACAGCAACGGGGAAAGCCGTTTTTTCTGTCAACGACCTGGAAACCATTGAAGTACCGCCGGGGAGACTGCTCCTTCAGACTGTGCGGTCCCATGACCAGTTCAATACCACCACGTACTCCATGAATGATCGTTACCGTGGGATCAAGAAGGGCCGCATGGTTTTGTTGGTGAACCCTGAGGATCTGGCGGGGTTGGGTTTCCAGGACGGCGCCTATGTGGATGTGCACAGCGAAGCCGACGATGGCGTTGACCGTGTGCTGCGCCAGTTGCGTTTAGTGGCGTACCCCAGTGCCAGGGGCTGCGCGACTGCGTATTATCCGGAAGCGAATGTGTTGGTGCCGCTGGATTCAACAGCGGAGGGCAGCAATACGCCGGCGTCGAAGTCCGTGATTATTCGTCTTGAACCGGCTGCCGCCCCAATTTTCGAGGCGGCGGCCGGACAGCGGAAGTGAATGCCTTAGGCTGCGAGGCGGTTTTCTACTTCGGAAGCAGAAGGGTTGGTTGCTGCGGTTCCGTCCGGGAACAGGACGGTGGGGACGGTGCGGTTGCCTCCGTTGAGCTGCTCGACGAGTTCGGCCGTGCCATCTACTTCTTCGATGTTGATCTCGGTGTAGCCGATGCCCTTGGCGTCGAGCTGCTTCTTCAGGCGGTTGCAGTAGCCGCACCAGGTGGTCGAGAACATGGTGATGGTGCCGGAGTCGGGAGTGAAGTCCACAGAGCTCTCCTCAGTATTGGTCGTTTCACGGGTGATTCGTTGGTATCAACCGTAACCTGCAGCCCAATAATTCCCGTGAGGCCGGGAATCGGGGTTACGTCACATTCCGGGCTGGTGTGTCCATAGACGACACGGCAGACTGTTCCCATGTGTGGACGTTATGTGATGGCCCGTGCCGTGGGGGACCTGCTGGCTGACTTTGATGCCAAACTTGAAAACGAGATCGCCCTCGAAAAATCGTGGAATGTAGCTCCAACGGATGCTGTTCCGATTGTGCTGGAAAGGCTCGTGGACGATGGGCTGAAGCGGCAGTTGCACGTTGCGCGCTGGGGTTTGGTGCCCTCGTGGGCGAAAGATCCCAAAGGCGGCGCGCGCCTGATCAATGCCCGCAGTGAGACCCTCTTGGAGAAGCCGTCCTTCCGAAAAGCTGCTGCGGCCAGGCGGTGCGCTGTTCCTGCCGATGGCTATTACGAGTGGAAGAAGGGCGAAGGAAAAAGCAAGCAGCCGTATTACGTGCATCCTGCGGATGGTGGGGGTGTGGTGTTTGCCGGGTTGTATGAATGGTGGCGGGACCAGTCAGCGTCTGATGATGATCCGGCCCGTTGGTTGCTGTCCATGTCGATTCTCACGGCAGACACCCCGACGGCCGAGTCGGCCATTACCCGGCGGAGTGCCTCGGTGTTCGATGAGCTGACTGCCCTGCATGACCGCGTTCCATTGCCCATGAGCAGGGACACGATGGAAGCCTGGTTGAATCCGCGCGAAGATGATGCGGCCGGCCTCGTGGATCTGGTGCGGTCAAAGGCGCACGACGCCGCTGCCAGCTGGACGCTCGACGCGGTGGGTGCCGCCGTCGGCAATGTCCGCAACAACGGACCGGAACTCATTGAGCCGGTGGAGGGCCTTTTCTAGCTAGAGCGCTTCCGTGACCGGAACGCCGGCTTGGAACTCGCGGCCATCCGCCTCGCTGAAGGCCGTCATGACGTGGCCTTTACTGAGTCCATGGATGGCGGACATCGGAAAGTTTCCGGTGATCACGTTTCCAGAATGTTCCACGCCCTTGATGTCATAGTTTTCCTCGGCACTGAGTGAGTGGTTGAAGGAGTAGAACGAGATCGCTTCTCCATTCATGAACTCAATGCCCAGCCTGCGTTGGGAGGAATAGTCCTCGCTGGCAGCAACAAGGCCCACGACATAAGCGCCGGAGCCCGGTATGTTGCCTTCGATTTCGAATCTCGCAACGAGGTTGTCATCTGCGGCGGAGATACTGACCTGCTTCAGGAGTGCGTCATTGGTACTCATGCCACAATCCTGCTCTGTGGACCCGCCCGCGTCCACCCCTTTGCTTCATCCCTCCAAGAGTCGCCGGACGTTGGCTGCGATTGTCGGTTGATCCACCGCCTGGCCGCGGCGTGCCGTCAGGAGATGCATGGCCAGTCCGTCGCCGTAGTCGGCTACCGCTTCTGCTCGGGCCCTTGGGTCAGGAATTCCCATGGAATCGAGCACCTGTTCAAGAGCTGAAATCATCCTCTGGTGCCCGGCGGCCACCACCTCGGGTTGGTCCAGGGCAAAGGTGAATCGTGCCCGGGTCAGTTCAGCGTGATTATTCGCGAGCCGGAGCAGCGCTCCCGCGAGCTGTTCCGCCAAGGCGGCTACCGACGTCGGGAATTCGGATCCACCCTGCTGCTGGAGCAGGAGCGAGTCGCGTTCTTCAACGCGGTCGACGGCGGCAGCCACCAAAGCGGCACGGTTGCGGAAGTAATTGGAGGTCGTTCCGACGGCCACGCCGGCTTCCGCGTCAACGGCCCGGTGGGTCAGTCCCTTGAGGCCTTTAGCGGCCACCACGGCGAGGGCCGCGTCGGCAAGGTCGGTTCGTCTGTCAGGCATGGCGAAAGTCTAGTCTTTAACCTCACCATTACTACAAATGTAGTAGTACATTGGCATCATGAAAAAGGTGGAAATCGTCGGTGGTGGCATAGCAGGCCTCGCCTTGGCAGGAACTCTTGATCCCAGCCAGTTTCATGTCACTGTGTACGAGCAGCGGGCCGGCCTCCCGGCAGTAGGAACCACCCTGGCCATGTGGCCCGAAGCCCAGGAGGCCCTGGCCTCATTGGGGATCCTTGGCGCCGTCCGGGAAAACAGCCCCGTCATCAGGGGTGGCGCGCTCCGGAGTGCCATAGGAGTGCCGTGGCTGAGTGTGGAAGGGCAGAACCTTGTGGGCGCAGCACGCCACACGCTCCTTCGGCTCCTCGACTCAGCCGTACCCTCAACAGTCCAACGACGCATCGAAAAGCTGGACGCGGTCCCAAGCGACGCCCACTTGATAGTGGCTGCGGATGGGGTACACAGCATGGTGAGGCGCTCCGTGTGGGGCCAATCGCGTGCGGCCAAGCTGACACCCTACCTCGCCGTTCGAGGCGTCATTGCCGAGGAACCGGACAGTGAAACCATAGGTGAGTATTGGGGGCGCGGAGACCTCTTTGGCATAGGCCCTTCAAGCGGCGGAACCAACTGGTATGCATCCTTCCGCTCCGGGATGGGGCCCGAGGGAATTGACGTCGGCGAAGCCCTTGCAGTGACGCGCCGCCGCTACGCCGGGCACTCGCAGGGAATCCAGCATGTCCTGCGAGTAGCGACACCCGAAACATCATTGGCACAACGCATTTGGACCACCCCGCCGCTGCGGCGTTATTCGCGGGGCAATGTGGTCCTCATCGGCGACGCAGCCCACGCCATGGCTCCCAACCTCGGGCGAGGCGCCTGTGAGTCGCTGATAGACGCCGTCGCCTTGGGTAAGCTCGTCAACACCCTGCCCCTGGACCAGGCCCTCGATGCCTACAACCGTCAGCGCGTTCTTCGGACCCAGCAATACCGCATCGGTTCATCCTTGATGATGCGCGTGGCGCTCGCAGAAGGTGCGCAACCCATGCGCGACAAGCTGCTCGACCTTGCTGCCAAGCGGAAGTCCGCTGTCAATCGAAAGCCCAAGGCGCCCGGAGGGAGCAAAACTTCCCAGTAGGTTTTGTCGGA
Source organism: Paenarthrobacter sp. YIM B13468 (assembly GCF_042788025.1). NCBI lineage: Bacteria > Bacillati > Actinomycetota > Actinomycetes > Micrococcales > Micrococcaceae > Paenarthrobacter > Paenarthrobacter sp. YIM B13468. The sequence goes on from NZ_JBHZPI010000006.1 coordinate 67,690, forward strand.
GGGGCGGCGTAAACTGGATATATTCGAACATACATTCGAATCATGATTTAGCGATGATCTTAGATCCAGGGCGATGCTCACAGGCAAGGAGTGTGGATATGGGGCTTTTCAGTGAGTCCGTGGACGTCATCTGCACGGATGTTGGCCAGCCGCAGGAAATCCAGTGGAAAGGAACCCGCTACGTCGTCATCAACGAACCCCTCAGATGGTATGAACGACGCCAATGGTGGGTAGAAGAAAGCCGGGCACCACTGGGAAGCGGCGCAGGCTTGGTGGACCACGAGATCTGGCGGGTCCAACTCCATCGCCCGCAGGACGAAGAGCAACCCGGCCCAACCATCACCCTTGACCTCGTCCGCCATCTCGCCAGCGGCCGCTGGCGGCTCCTGCGTATCCACGACGCCGCACCGGCCCAAGCAGTCGAACCAGACGAAGCCGCCTGAACCTTGAGCTTCACACACCTGCACGTCTCCACAGCCTTCAGCGCCCACTACGGCGTCTCCTGGCCGGACGAACTTGCCCAGTCAGCCGCAGCAGACGGCGCAACAGCGCTCGCCTGCACAGACCGGGATGGCTTGTACGGCACCATCAAGCACCTCAAAGCATGCATGGACGCCGGTATCGACCCCATCATCGGCGTGGACCTGGCAATATTCGACGACGACGGCGACCACCGCACCCAAGTAGCGGGCCGCGTCGTCGTACTCGCCCACGGCAACAACAACGGCGCCGGCTATCGCGCCCTCTGCCGACTCATTTCGGACGCCCATGCCCGCACCTCCGGCAAAGCCGGGGGAGTAGTGCCCGTCGCCGTAACCAGGGCAGAACTCGCATCGCGGACACTGGACCCGCAAACCCTCAAGCCCGTGTTGACCGTCCTCATAGGACCGGACTCCGATGTAGGCCGCGCCATGGGAGGACGGAAATATCTTCGGCCCCGCACACTCTTCAAACAATGGATCGACGCCATGCCGCCCGGGACAATCGTCGCCGAAGCCGTATCCCACCTCAGCGCTCCTGGAGAACCCCTCAGCACAGCCCACGCCGTACGCATGCTCAAGCTCGCCCTCGAATACAACGTCCCCGCCATCCTCAGCAACGCCGTCCGCTACTGCGCCCAGGACGGCGCCCCCACCGCAGACGTCCTGGACTCCGCGCGCACCCTAAAATCCCTCCCTGAACTCTCATCGACCCCCCTGCTGCAACCAACCGGCCTGCTGCAACCAACTGGGCAGGGGTGGTTGAAAAACGCCCAACAAATGCTCCAACTCGGCAAGGAAATCATGGGCGCCGCAGGCCAAGGAGCGGCAGGGCTGAACAAGCTGCTCTCCAACACAGAAGCGCTCGCAGACAAATGCCGTATCGATCCCGTCCTGGACATGGGATGGAAAAAGCCCGTTGTTCCCGAAGCTTCCATCATCGGCATCGAACGCGACCCCATGGTGGAACTCACCCAACGATGCGAGGCAGGAATCACCCGGCGATTCCCAGGCATCAACGGCAATGCGGAAAAACAGATGCGCTCGCGGTTGCAGCATGAGCTGGGGATCATCGACAAACTCGGCTTTGCCTCCTACTTCCTCACTGTTGCGGAAGTATCCAGGATGATCATCGAGATGGGCGTCCGGGTAGCTGCCAGAGGCTCCGGGGCCTCCAGCCTGGTCAACTATCTGATCGACATCAGCCAAGTGGATCCCATCCGGCATGACCTCATTTTTGAACGGTTCCTCTCGGGTCGCCGATCCACCCTTCCCGATATTGACATCGACGTCGAAAGCGCCGAACGGCACAACGTCTACCGGAAGATCTTCGAGCGCTTCGGAGCTGAACGGGTGACGCTGATGAGCATGCAGAACGGGTACAGGGCCCGTGGTGCTGTCCGCGATGCCGGCATGGCTCTTGGCATGGACGATGGTGAAATCGGCGAAATTGCCAAGCAGTTGTGGCGGTTCTCCGCGCGCAAATTCAGGGAGGCATTGGTTGAAAAGCCTGAACTCCGAGAATTTGCCGGACGGGTAGAGGCCGGCCGTGAAGGGCCTGGGGGCATGGAGGAAAACCAGCAGTTAGACCTGCTGGTGGATCTCACTGAAAGGTTGGACCGCCTTCCCCGGCACATTTCCATGCACCCGTGCGGGGTGATCCTGGGCGATGCCACGCTCCTGGACAGAACCCCGGTACAGCCCAGCGGGTTGGGGCTGCCCATGAGCCAGTTCGACAAACATGACATGGATCCCATGGGCATGCTCAAGCTGGATGTCCTGGGTGTGCGGATGCAAAGCGCCATGGCGTTTGCGGTGCGGGAAGTTATCCGCCTGCACCCGTCCAAAGCGGAGGTAGTGGCGGCTGGCCACCATCCGGTGGAAGCGGGAGGCACCGGTCCGGACTATATTGCCCCGGACGGCAGGATTGATCTCAACGCGGTGCCTTTCGACGACGAGCCCACCTATGAGTTGATCCGCAGTACCCACACTTTGGGCTGCTTCCAGATTGAATCCCCTGGCCAGCGGGAGCTGATCGGGAAGATGGCGCCGCGGGAATTCAATGACCTCATTATCGATATTTCCTTGTTCCGCCCTGGCCCCATGAAGTCGGATATGGTCCGCCCGTTCCTTGAACACCGGCATGGTTTCGCACCAGAGGTCTATCCACATCCGGACCTGAAGCCCGTTTTGCAGGAAACCCATGGCGTCACGGTTTTCCATGAGCAGATCCTGAAGACCTTCCATGTCATGACAGGTTGTGGTTTGGACCGGGCAGACGAGTTTCGAAGGGCCTTGGGTGACGAGCTCCACGAACCTGAAGTAGAGAGGTATTTTCGTCGGGAAGCGATCAAGAGATACTCCCCGGACGTCGTGGACAAAGTGTGGGGAACCCTCAAAGCCTTCGGCAGTTTCGGTTTCTGCAAAGCCCATGGAGCTGCCTTTGCTGTACCCACCTATCAATCGGCGTGGCTAAAGGCACACCACCCTGAAGCGTTCCTTGCAGGGCTGTGGGAACACGACCCCGGGATGTACCCCAAACGGCTGCTGGTTGCTGAAGCCCGCCGGTTGGGTATTCCCATCCTTCCCTTGGATATTAATCGCAGCCAGGCTGAATACAGGGTGGAAAGAATCCAGGAAAGCCAGGATTCCGGCAAGCTCGGCATTCGCTTGAGCCTGAATGGAATATATGGACTATCGGGAGCGGAGCTGAAGCGGATCGTAGCTGGTCAACCATATGATTCCCTCGCGGATCTCAGGTCCCGGGCCAGGGTGAGCAAACCGAATATCAAAAGGCTCGCCCAACTCGGAGCCTTCGATGCCCTGCACCGGGATGCCGGCGGAACTGCAAACCGTGCCGATCTGGTGCAGCACCTGCAAGCGCTCCAGGGCAGTCCCTCCAAGAAGGCCAGCGGCGTCATTGAAGGGCAATTATCCCTACCCCTTGGTGATGTGGAGTTGCGGAATCTTGCTGCTGGATTACCTGAGCCCAGCATGGTGGAGAACGTGCGTGCAGAGCTTGATCTCATGGCAGTGGACGTGAGTGAGCATCTGATGGAAAGTCATAGGCCTTTGCTGGACAAGCTTGGCGTCACCACGGCGGATAAGCTCTTGGGTCTTCGGAACGGTACCGAGGTACTGGTTGCCGGTGTCCGGATCGCAACGCAGACACCTCCCATGCGTGGTGGGCGCCGCGTGGTGTTCATCAGCATCGACGACGGTACAGGCTGCGTGGATACTGTCTTCTTCCATGAAGCGCAGGAAGAATCGGGTCCACTCCTGTTCGGTACCCGGCTTCTGCTGATCCGCGGAACTACGCGAAGAACAGGTCCCAAGGGAATCAGCCTCAGTGCCAGCAAAGCCTGGGATCTTAGCCGCCCCGAAACTTTACCGTATGCCGAAGTCCTGCCACCCGGCGTCGGGCTTCCGCTTGAATTCACTCATTCGGGGCCCCTTGAGGGTATCTCCAGGAACCTGGCCATCACGGGCCTCGGGAGCTGAATCGCGGCGTCGGCGCGCTGCTTTGGCCGCCTTCGTCGGAACAGATACGATTGACGGTGGCTGGCTGTGGTCCCCGTACGCCACAAGCTATGAAGCCTTCACTATGAATAGGAGACACCCGTGTCAGATGCCCAACAGATCACCCTCATCGTCGATGGCGAAGAGACCAAGGTGACGGAAGGGACTACCGGCGCGGAACTCTTCTTCGAGCGCCGCGACGTCGTTGTTGCCCGTGTCAATGGAGTGCTCAAGGACCTTGACCAGGTCCTCACTGAGGGTGCCGACGTCGAAGGTGTCACCATCGAATCTCCTGACGGACTCAACGTTCTCCGTCACTCCACCGCGCACGTCATGGCCCAGGCCGTCCAGCAGCTGCGGCCCGACGCCAAGCTTGGCATCGGCCCTTACATTACGGACGGCTTCTACTTCGACTTCGACGTCGCCGAGCCGTTCACCCCTGAAGACCTGCGCCAGCTGGAAAAGATGATGCAGAAGATCATCAACCAGAACCAGAAGTTCGTTCGCCGCGTGGTCACCGAAGAAGAAGCCCGCGAAGCCATGGCCGGCGAGCCTTACAAGCTGGAGCTGTTGGGCAAGAAGAACGACGCCGCCGACGCCGGAGAAGGCGTCAACGTTGAAGTCGGCGCTGGCGACATCACTATTTACGACAATGTGGACCGCAAGAGTGGCGACAGCGTCTGGTGCGATCTCTGCCGCGGACCGCACCTGCCCAACACCAAGATCATCTCCAATGCCTTCGCGCTGACACGTTCGTCCTCCGCATACTGGCTGGGAAACCAGAACAACCAGCAACTGCAGCGAATCTACGGCACCGCCTGGCCCACCAAGGAAGCACTCAAGGCCTACCAGGAACGCCTTGCCGAGGCAGAGCGCCGCGACCACCGCAAGCTGGGTGTGGAGTTGGACCTGTTCTCGTTCCCCGACGAACTCGGCTCGGGCCTCCCTGTGTTCCACCCCAAAGGTGGCATCATCCGCAAGGAAATGGAGGACTACTCCCGCCAGCGCCACGTGGATGCCGGCTACGAATTCGTCTACACCCCGCACATCACCAAGGGACACCTTTACGAAGTCTCCGGGCACCTTGACTGGTACAAGGACGGCATGTTCCCCCCGATGCAGGTGGATGCCGAACTCAACGAAGACGGCACCGTGCGCAAGCCCGCCCAGGATTACTACCTGAAGCCGATGAACTGCCCCATGCACAACCTGATCTTCCGTTCACGCGGCAGGTCCTACCGCGAACTGCCGTTGCGCCTGTTCGAATTCGGCTCGGTGTACCGGTACGAGAAATCCGGTGTTGTGCACGGCCTGACCCGCGTCCGCGGCATGACACAGGACGATGCCCACATCTACTGCACCCGCGAGCAGATGAAGGACGAACTCACCACCACGCTTAACTTCGTTCTTGGCCTGCTCAAGGACTACGGCCTGGACGATTTCTACCTTGAGCTCTCCACCAAGAACGAGGAAAAGTTCGTGGGTGACGACTCCGCCTGGGAGGAAGCAACCCGCACACTCGCCGAGGTTGCGGAGGCGTCAGGGCTGGACCTGGTACCGGACCCGGGTGGAGCAGCATTCTATGGGCCGAAGATTTCCGTCCAGGCAAAGGACGCCCTCGGCAGGACCTGGCAGATGTCCACAATCCAGTTGGACTTCAACCTGCCTGAACGCTTCGAATTGGAGTACCAGGCAGCAGATGGAACGCGTCAGCGTCCCGTCATGATTCACCGTGCCCTCTTCGGTTCGGTGGAGCGCTTCATGGGTGTTCTCACGGAGCACTACGCAGGCGCCTTCCCGGCCTGGCTTTCTCCCGTCCAGGTGGTGGGCATCCCTGTTGCCGAGGCGTTCAACGACTACATGTTCGACGTCGTGGACCAGTTGAAGGCAGTGGGAATCCGGGCGGAGGTGGACATCTCCTCGGACCGCTTCCCGAAGAAGATCCGTACGGCCAGCAAGGACAAGGTCCCGTTCGTCCTCATCGCGGGCGGGGAGGACGCCGAGGCAGGTGCTGTCTCGTTCCGCTTCCGTGATGGCAGCCAGGACAACGGCGTGCCCGTGGCAGAGGCTGTCCGCAGAATCGTGGATGCCGTCAAGAACCGCGACAGCTGAGGGAACGGACAATAGACGGTGCAGGAGAACACAGGCGCGGCAGCTGACCTTCCGGGCGACGCCGAAGTAACCGATGACTTCGGCCTTGCAGGCGTACCGGACGCTTTTCAGCGCCTGTGGACTCCCCACCGCATGGCTTATATCAAAGGCGGACAGGACCAATTCAAGGACAAGGACGACTGCCCGTTCTGTGTGGGACCCACCCGTAGCGACGAAGAGTCCCTCATCGTCTATCGTGGCAGGACCTGCTACGTCGTACTCAACCTTTTCCCTTACAACCCGGGCCACTTGCTGATTTGCCCCTACCGCCACGTTCCGGACTACACGGACATCACAGTGGAGGAAACGGCGGAATTCTCCGAGCTAACGCAGACGGCCATGCGCGTACTGCGGAAGGTTTCCAATCCGAGCGGCTTCAACCTGGGCATGAACCAGGGTGTCACCGGTGGAGCAGGAATTGCGGCGCACCTCCACCAACACGTCGTACCGCGCTGGGGTGGGGACGGAAACTTCTTCCCCATCATCGCCCAGACCAAGGCCATCACGCAGACTCTCGACGAGGTCCGCAAACTGGTGGCTGAAGCCTGGCCGGGGGAGTCGAATGCTCAATAGGCATGCGCGTGGTTTCTTCACTTCAATTTTCACACCCTTGGCGCGTTGGCTCCTCAAGATTGGCGTGTCTCCAGACGCAGTGACCGTGGCCGGTACGGCCGGGGTCATACTGGGCGGATTGGTCCTCTATCCGCTGGGATACCTCTGGTGGGGCTCTGTTGTGGTGGCATTCTTCGCGTTCTCGGACGTCGTGGATGGCATAATGGCCCGTTTGCAAGGCCGGAGCGGCGGCTGGGGAAACTTTCTGGATTCCACCTTGGACCGGTTGGCGGACGGTGCCATCTTTGCAGGGCTGACCATCTGGTTCTTCACCAAAGGTGGGGACCCAGCTATTGGTACTGCCGCCGTCGTTTGCCTGGTACTGGGCATGGTGGTTTCCTATGCACGGGCAAAGGCCGAATCACTGGGCTATCAAGCCAGCGTTGGCATAGCCGAGCGTGCCGAGCGTTTAGCTTCGGTGCTTCTCATCACCGGGCTCACTGGGCTGGGGCTTCCAGCAGTGGTGCTCTTCGCGACCCTGATCCTTCTTGCCCTTGCCAGTGTGGTCACTATCGTGCAAAGAATGGCGACTGTCCGCAAGCAAGCGATGGCGGAAGCCTAGGAAACTGGCATCTGACCAGAGTCCGTCTGGGGCAGTTGTGCAGGTGTCCTATAGTTGCCCTCTTCTTGGCCCCCTTATGCGGTAATGAATGTACAGCCACCCGGCAACGTGCGACTAGTATTACTAGTACTTGGTCACCTTGACCTGAATATCCGGTGTGCGCTGATTGCGGTCGTGTGGCTGCGCGAGCCACCGGCGAAAAGGTCGTTTATCTACCCATAGGGGTTTTTGTGTCTACACCAGATGTAAGCAACGAAGCCGGTTCGTCCGCGAACAGCGTCACGGGCAGCAGCCGCGTTAAGCGGGGCATGGCGGAGATGCTCAAGGGCGGCGTCATCATGGACGTCGTCAACGTCGAGCAGGCCCGCATCGCCGAGGACGCCGGTGCCGTAGCCGTCATGGCGCTCGAGCGCGTACCCGCCGATATCCGCGCCCAGGGCGGCGTGTCCCGCATGTCCGATCCGGACATGATCGATCAGATCATTGCCGCCGTGTCCATCCCGGTGATGGCAAAGGCCCGCATCGGCCACTTCGTCGAAGCGCAGGTCCTGCAGTCCTTGGGTGTGGACTACATCGACGAGTCCGAGGTCCTGACCCCCGCCGACTACGTGAACCACATCGACAAGTGGAACTTCACCGTCCCGTTCGTCTGCGGCGCCACGAACCTTGGTGAGGCGCTGCGCCGCATCAACGAAGGCGCGGCGATGATCCGTTCCAAGGGCGAGGCCGGCACCGGTGATGTTTCCAACGCCACCGGGCATATGCGCAAGATCCGCGCGGAGATCGCCAAGCTCGCAGCCCTTCCCGAGGACGAGCTGTATGTTGCGGCCAAGGAACTGCAGGCCCCGTACGAGCTCGTCAAGGAAATTGCCGCCACGGGCAAGCTCCCCGTCGTCTTGTTCACCGCTGGTGGCATCGCGACACCCGCTGACGCTGCGATGATGATGCAGCTCGGCGCTGATGGCGTGTTCGTTGGTTCGGGTATCTTCAAGTCCGGCAACCCTGCAGAGCGCGCTGCCGCCGTCGTGAAGGCAACCACGTTCTATGACGACCCCGATGTGATCGCCAAGGTCTCCCGCGGCCTGGGCGAAGCCATGGTCGGCATCAACGTCGACGAAATCCCGCAGCCCCACCGCCTCGCAGAGCGCGGCTGGTAAGCGTTACCAAACATACGACGGCGGGCGCTGATCCACTTCCGGATCGGCGCCCGTCGTTCCGTTTTTAAGGCTGGGTGGGTTGGTTCAGTCCCCGGCGCTTCAGGAGGGGTTCCAGCTCGGCATCACGCCCACGGAACGTACGGAACGATTCCAACGGATCGCGGCTGTTACCCCTCGATAGCAGCTCGGATCGGAATCGGTCCCCGTTTGACCGCGTAAGGCCTCCGTTTTCCTTGAACCACTCAACGGTGTCCGCGTCCAGGACTTCGCTCCAAATGTAGGAGTAATAGCCGGCAGCGTACCCGGCGCCAGCAAAGATGTGCTGGAAGTAGCCGGTACGGTAGCGCGGCGGAATCAGCGGGTGGGCGATGCCGGCGTCGGCGAGGGCCTTGGCCTCAAACGCAAGGACGTCAGCCGGAACGTCATCCGTGGACAGCACGTGCCACGCCACGTCCAACAACGCTGCTCCCAGGTATTCGGTGGTGGCGAATCCTTCACCCCACAGCAGGGATTCATTGATTCTCTCCACGATGTCCTGCGGGAGCACTTCTCCCGTGGCATGGTGGCGCGCGTAATTAGTCAACACCTCCGGCCACATGATCCACATTTCGTTGACCTGGGACGGGTACTCCACGAAGTCCCGGGGCACGGACGTTCCGGAGAACCGGGGATAGTCCACATCGGAGAACAGTCCGTGGAGCGCGTGCCCGAATTCGTGGAAGACGGTCCGGACCTCGTCCAGGGACAGGAGAGCAGGTTCGCCTGGCGCCGGCTTGGTGATGTTCAGGTTGTTGATCACTACGGCTTGCGTGCCAAGGAGACGGGACTGTTCCACAAGTGAGTTCATCCAGGCTCCTCCGCGCTTGGATTCCCGGGTGTAGTAGTCGCCAAGAAAAAGACCCAGACTGCTGCCGTCCTCGTTTTTCACCTCCCATACCCGGACGTCCCCGTGGTACCCGGCGAGATCCGGCCTCTCATGGAACGTGATGCCATAGAGTTGGGTCGCTGCGAAGAAGACGCCGTCAGCCAAGACCATTTCGAGGCTGAAGTAAGGCCTGATGGCCTGTTCATCCACTTGGTACTTTTCCCGCCGGACCTGCGCCGAATAGTATGCCCAGTCCCAAGGCTCCAGTGGGTGGCCGGCGGACTCCGCCAATGCTAGGGCTTCGGCTTGGGCGTTTCGGATCGCTGGAGGTGCCAACCGGCCCAACATTGCCTGCACGGCTTTGAAGTCGGGTGCCGTTTGCTGGTCCACCATGAGTTCCGCGAAGTTTTGAAAGCCCAGCAGGCTCGCCTTTTCCGCACGGAAGCGAACGGTTGCCCTCACCAGATCACGGACATCCAGGCTTCCGCCGTCAGTGCCCCGAGCCAGGGACGCTTCAAACAGGCGCCGCCGAACGGTCCGGTTTTCGAGCGAGGCGAGGGCGGGTTGGTTGCTTGGCTGGATGAGCGTCAGGAGGAACCGGCCATGGTGCCCGGCCGCCTTGGCGGCCTCGGCAGCGCCCGCGACATCTTCGGTGGACATGCCGGCCAGGTCCGCTTCGTCGTCGAGGAGAATAGCGGCAGACTTCATCGCCTCCTTGACCCGCTGGCCGAATTCGGTGCCTATACGTGAGAGTTCGGCGTTGATTTCCCGAAGGCGCGCCTGGCCGTCGTCGTCAAGTTGAATGCCGGACTGCCGAAACTCCTTGAGGTATTCCTGGACCAATCGAGCAGACTCATCATCAAGCCTCGCGGTATCAATGGCGTTGAAGCGTTCATACAAGCCCCGGTTCATGTAGACGGCGTCCTGATGCGCGGCAAACCGGGGCGCGAAGGCCGTCTCCAGCTCCCTGATCGCGTCCGAGGCATCGGCCGATACAAGCGTAAAGAACCCCGCCGCGGCCCGGTCCAGCAACCGCCCGGACCTTTCCATGGCCACAGCCGTGTTCTCAAAAGTCGCCGGTAGTGGGTTCGCCGCAATTTGCTGGATCTCGTGGAGGTGTTCCTTCAGTCCCGCGTCCACGGCTTCGGCATAGTCCTCTGTGGTGATTGCTGCAAAAGGTGGCAGGCCGAACGGCAGGGGACTGGGACTCAAAAGCGGATTGGTCATGAAGGGACTCTTTCACTTAAGAATCGTGTCCTCAAGGGCGGCTCGCCGGAATCCCGCGAGTCTTGCGCCGTAGGATTGCTGTTATGGGGAACATCACATCTTGCGGGAGTCGGGGGGATCGCCGACGTCACAGGCCATGGCGAACGGGCGCCTTGCTGGCAGCATCAGTACTTGCGTTGTGCTTGAGCGCCTGCGGCGTAATTGCGGAGAACGATTCCCGGGAGCACAGCAGCGCCGCTACTGCCCCCGCGTCTCCTGTGTCCACCCCAACGCCGACTCCTACGCCGACCCCGGGCAAGGGCCCTTCTTGTCCCGAACTGCGTTGTACTTCGATTACGGTCACCGGCGACATGCTGATCCATACACAGCTGTGGCAGCAGGCCCGGGCGGACGCCGTCGCCGCAGGGCAGCCCGGTTACACCTTCATACCGCTCCTTGAAGGCCAGCGGCGCTATATCCGGAACAGCGATCTCGCAATTTGCCATCAGGAAACCCCAGTTGGCACGCCGGATGGTCCGTTCTCCGCGTACCCATCCTTCAATGTCCCGCCGCAGATCGTTACAGCATCCAAGGATGTGGGGTACCAGGCCTGCACTACAGCCAGCAACCACACCATAGACCGGGGGACTGAAGGGTTGCTCCGAACGTTGGACGCACTGGATGCTGCCGGGCTCAAGCACACTGGTTCCTACCGGACCGAAGCTGCATCACAGGAAATCCTGATGCTTAAGACGGACGCAGCGACCGTTGCAGTCATTGCCGGCACCTACGGACACAACGGTCAGATTCCGGAGTACCCGTGGCTTGTGGACGAACTTGATCCCACGGTCATGATTGCGAAGGCGACCAAGGCCCGTACACTCGGAGCCGACATCGTGCTCGGAGTCATGCACGCCGGTGATGAGTACGCCAGCGAGGCCAACGCCCAGCAACAGGAGGTCGCCCACGCATTGGTGGACAGCGGCCAATTCACCATGGTTTATGGACACCACACGCACTCGGTGCTGCCGATTGAAAACTACAAGGGCACGTGGATTGTCTACGGACTGGGTAATGGCGTGACGGAACTGTCGCCCTGGTATGTGGTCAACAACGAAGGTCTGCTGGTCCGTGCGCAGTTCAGCCAGAACGCGGCTGGTGTTTGGACTGCCTCGGATCTCGCCTGGGCGCCGTCGGTGATTGTCCGGGATCCCTACCGCTGGTGCTCAGTGGCCAGCGACGCACCCCAGGGAGTCTGCGCTTCCCCGGCTGCCGACGCAGAGACGCACGAACGCACCAAGGCCGTGGTCGAGTCCATGGGCGCGGCGGCGGCAGGAGCCCACGAGCTGCTGATTACCAAGGAGAAGTAAGGCGGCAAGTAGCTAGCGTGGCCGGCGGGCAGCGTGCTCCCGCGCGAGGCGGGCGTAGTCGTCGTCGGGCGTTCCCGGCACGAAGGTGCCATATTTCCGCTCCGCGGCCGTCCGTATCAGGAAGTCGGCGATCGCCGGGTTCTTGGGCAGCAGCGAACCGTGCAGGTAGCTGGCCACCACGTTGCGGTAGCGGGCGCCCTCGTGACCGTCCTTGCTGTTGTTTCCCGCACCTTTGGTGACAGTTCCCAACGGTTGGACGCCGGGGCCCAGGGTGGTTTGTCCACTGTGGTTCTCGTAGCCCAGGACGTCCCCGAATTCGGAGGACTTGAGCGTTACATTGCCGATCAGGCGTTCATCCGTGCCGTGTGTCTCGACATCGAGGATACCGATACCGGGAATGACAGGGCCCGCGCTGGTCTTGAAGAACTTTCCGAAAAGCTGGTAGAGGCCGCAAATTACGAGCATGGGTGCGCCGTCGTCCGCGAGCTTCCGCAGTTGATCGGCGCGTGCCTGAAGATCTCCTTGAATGACGAGCTGGCCGCTGTCCTGCCCGCCCCCGCCCACGATGATGTCGATGTCGTCAGGAAAGTCATCGTCTACGTTGTATTCAAGGAGCTCCGGCGTGTACCCATGCCACTTTATTCGTTGCTGGAGAACCAGGGCGTTGCCCCAGTCACCGTAAATGTTCATGTCCCGCGGGTAGAGCTGGAGGACGCGGATAGTTCCCTTGGTGGGCTGTGCTTCCGGGGTCATGAGACCACCTCAACTATGGTGATTTTGGCCAGTTCGCGACGGATCGCGAGCATGGCGGTGTACGTGCAGAAAATTCGCTTGGGCTTGCCGCGCGAGCCGTCAATGAATGCATGGAGCGCCGAGGTTATGTCGGTCTCGACTGTACCGAAGCGGACCTCGTCGTACTGCAGTCGCAGGGCCATGTCGTACGCTCGAACGCCGGTGAGGACCTCAACTCCGTCTTCCCGCAGCGACTCGAATTCGACGTCCCAGAGCCAGGACATGTCCCTGCCATCTGCATAGTTGTCGTTGATGGCGATCATGGTGGCGTAGCCGCCGGCCGGGAAGGACTTCAGGCCGAGCCGGAAGCCGCTGGGATTCTTAACAAGCACGAGTTCCAACGGCTGGCCATCGACAGTGAGGCTTTCGCCGCGTCCGAAAGCAGGAGCCACATCACCGAGTGCCTTGACCAGTTTGGGAGTGTCGACGGCTCCCGTACCCAGGATCGCCCTGGCCAGGGAAAGTGCGGCCGCCGCGTTGAAGATGTTGTAGACACCACGCAGCTTCATGCTGGTGGTGACCGTTTCGCCGTCGAACTCAAAGTCGGCGTCCTGGGCACCCACGCGGCGGAGTACGACGTCGGCAGCGGGGGCGGCAGGTACATCACCTGCGGTGCCGGGTGCCGGCGTGTTCGGGGACGAGGGTCCGGTGGTAGCCGTCCGCATATCGTCGTCGTTGGGGAACGTGCTGCGCAGCGATTCATCCAGGCCGAAGTATCGGACGCTGGGATTGTGGAGTGCCCCGGGAACATTCAGGGTGTTGGCGATTCGCGCTACCCGCGGGTCTTCACGGTTCAGCACCACGGTGTCCGTGGTTTTCTGCGCGATGTGTTCGAGCAAGCGGGCGGTCTTGTCGATCTCGCCGAATCGGTCAAGCTGGTCTCGTAGGACGTTCAGCAAGAGGCTAAAACGCGGCGGCACCTTGTTCACGAAGTGCACAGCATGTGCTTCGTCGAGTTCAAGGATCGCGACGTCGGCGTCGAGGCGACCACGCCAGTCAACATCGCCGAGGAGGGAAGCGGCCACGCCCCGGGTGAAGTTGCTGCCCGTGCGGTTCGTGAAGACCTTCAAGCCCTGGCTTTCCAACAGCTCGACCACCATTTTGGTGGTGGTCGTCTTTCCGTTCGTCCCGCTGACAACTGCCACGCCATGGGGAAGGCTGGACAGCGTTCTCTGCATGAAACCGGGATCGATTTTTTCGACCACCAGGCCGGGGAAAGCAGAGCCCCCACCCCGGAGCCGGGACAGTGTGCGGACCAGCTTGCCGAGGGGAACGCTGAAGGAAAACATGCTCTGTAATATATCCCAGTTAAGGCATGGAACTGGGCGTGGAGGCGACTCCTGCTGGCATTGCCGCTTGTCCTCCGGGAGGAGATTGCCGGGCCGGACCACTATGATGGTCTAATGACCAACCCCCTTTCCGACGCTTCATCACGCGTGGGTGCAGGACTCCGGATCGGCGTACTGGCCCTCCAAGGCGACTTCCGTGAGCACATCCACGCAGTGGAAGCCGCAGGCGCCACGGGTGTGGGCATCCGTCGGCCCGCAGAACTGGATGACGTTGACGGCCTGATCATCCCTGGTGGGGAATCCACCACGATCGACAAACTCTCTAGAATCTTTGAACTCGCGGACCCGCTTCGGAAGCGCATCGCCGAAGGCCTTCCGGTCTACGGCTCTTGTGCCGGCATGATTCTCCTTGCCGATGAGATTGCCGATCCCGCTACTGATCTGGACGGAAACCCCCAGCAGACCTTTGGCGGATTGGACATCACGGTGCGCCGCAATGCCTTCGGGCGGCAGCGCGAGTCCTTTGAAACCGACCTCGATTTCAAAGGACTCGAGTTCAGCGCAGGGGAGTCCGGCGTGGATCCGGTGCACGCGGTCTTCATCCGTGGACCTTGGGTGGAACGGGTTGGCCCGGGAGTCGAAGTCCTGGCACAGGTTGACCCGGAGCACGCCAGCCACACCGCCACTTTGCACGGATTGGCTAGAATTGTTGCAGTGCGCTCCGGCCAGCTGTTGGCCACCTCTTTCCACCCGGAAGTCACAGGTGAGAAGCGCGTGCATGAACTCTTTATTCGAATGATCAGAGGAGAAGCGTAAAAGCATGTCAGGCCACTCCAAATGGGCGACTACCAAGCACAAGAAAGCCATCATTGATAGCAGGCGTGCAAAGTCGTTCGCAAAGCTGATCAAGAACATCGAAGTTGCTGCGCGCATGGGCGGCCCGGACCTCGCCGGCAACCCGGGCCTGGAACTCGCGGTTACCAAGGCGAAGAAGACCTCGGTTCCCAACGACAACATTGACCGCGCCATCAAGCGCGGTGCCGGCCTCACGGGCGAAGTGGTCGATTACACGGAAATCATGTACGAAGCCCGTGGCCCCCAGGGCTCGGCGTTGTTGATCGAGTGTCTTACGGACAACAAGAACCGTGCGGCTTCCGAGGTCCGACTCGCGATTTCCCGCAACGGCGGCACCATTGCAGATCCCGGCTCGGTCAGCTACTTGTTCACCCGCAAGGGCGTCGTCGTGCTGCCAAAGAATGGGCTGAGCGAGGACGACATCCTGATGGCCGTCCTGGACGCCGGCGCAGAGGAAGTCAAGGACAGCGGCGAGAACTGGGAAGTGCATTCCGAGCCCTCTGACCTGCAGGCCATCCGTGACGCATTGAAGGATGCCGGCATCGAGTACGAATCCGATGAAGCTGAATTCGTGCCCTCCATGCAGGTGGACCTCGATATTGATGGCGCCCGGAAATTCATGAAACTCGTGGATGCCCTCGAAGACCTGGATGACGTCCAGAACGTCTACAGCAACGCAGACTTCAGCGAGGAAGTGCAGGCTGCCCTCGACGCCGACTAGGCGGGCAGCCCTTCTATTTTGACAACAAACAGGAAGGCCCGGACTTGACTCTTCGCGTATTGGGAGTCGATCCGGGCCTTACCCGTTGCGGCATCGGTGTAGTGGATATCGAGCGGAACCGCCGGGCCACCATGGTGGCTGTTGGTGTGGTCGGGACTTCGGCTGAGTTGACACTGGACAAGAGGCTTTTGGTCATCGCCACGGCCATCGACGAGTGGCTGGACCTGCACGAGCCGGACGTCGTCGCCGTCGAGCGCGTTTTTTCGCAGATGAACGTCAGCACGGTGATGGGCGTGGCCCAAGCCTCGGGCGTTGTCATCGCGGCTGCCGCGCGTCGCGGCATTCCCGTAGCTTTACACACGCCCTCCGAAGTCAAAGCGGCCGTGACCGGAAGTGGCACTGCGAACAAGGACGCGGTCACTAAATTGGTCACCAAAATCCTCCGGCTCGACGCCCCGCCCAAACCCGCCGACGCCGCGGACGCACTTGCCCTGGCGCTGACGCACGCTTGGCGGGCAGGCAGCGGCATGGGTGGAATCGGTGGGAACACCGGCACGGACTCCCTCACCCCGGCTCAGCGGGCCTGGGCGGAAGCGGAAGCGAAAGCGCGCCGCGCACGGTGATTCGGAGAACCCCTTGCTAGGGTATTCGTAGATATGTTCGGATAGTCTGCTTTGCAGGCCGTACCTCAGGAGCCGGGTCTTGATCAGTTTTCTCCGTGGAGCAGTTGCCCACGTTGGCTTGTCGACCGCCGTGATCGACCTCAACGGCGCGGGAATGAGCGTTTTCGCTACGCCCCAGACCTTGAGCCACCTAAAAGTAGGCGCCGAAGCGAAGCTCTTCACCTCCATGATCGTCCGTGAGGATTCCCTCACGTTGTTCGGCTTCACCGATGATGATGAACGCGAGGTTTTCGATGTCCTGCTGAGCGTGAGCGGCGTCGGTCCACGGCTGGCTCTGGCCGTACTTGCGGTGCATGAGCCCGAAGCGATCCGTGTAGCTGCGCACACCGGCGATGGCAAGGCGTTCACTAAAGTGCCAGGCATCGGACCGAAGGTCGCGGGCCGGATTGTCCTTGAACTGGCCGGAAAGCTGGTCCCGCACGGCACTGGCACAGGAACAGCAGCTCCAGTGATCACTACCGTGGAATGGAAGCCCCAGGTAGTGGCTGCCATGACCAGTCTGGGATGGTCTGAGAAGGACGCCGCGGGCAGCATCGACAAAGCAATGGCCGATTCCCCCGAGCTTGTTGATGACGGTAACGTGGCGCAAATCCTCCGTGCCACTTTGCGCTGGTTGGGGCAGGACGGCGCGCGCGCTGGAAACCGCGTAGGCACCCGTGGCTGAGCAATCGCTCGTTGCCGGGGGAGAGGAGCCGGAGGAGCGCGTTATCGAAGCCGCGCTCCGGCCCAAAAACCTGCATGATTTTGTTGGCCAGCACCGTGTTCGGAAGCAGCTTTCGCTGGTGCTTGAAGCTTCGCGTATGCGCGGCCGGAGCGCTGACCACGTACTGCTTTCCGGTCCTCCAGGCCTGGGCAAGACCACTCTGGCCATGATCATCGCCGCCGAGATGAACGCCCCACTGCGTATCAGCAGCGGACCAGCCATCCAGCATGCCGGAGATCTTGCAGCAATTCTTTCCTCGCTGTCCGAGGGGGAGGTGTTGTTCCTCGACGAAATCCACCGCATGTCCCGCCCGGCTGAAGAGATGCTCTACATGGCCATGGAAGACTTCCGTGTGGACATCGTGGTCGGCAAGGGCGCTGGCGCAACCGCCATTCCCCTTGAACTTCCACCCTTCACGCTCGTTGGTGCAACCACCCGCGCAGGGCTTCTGCCGGGCCCCTTGCGGGACCGCTTCGGATTTACGGGCCACCTCGAGTTCTACTCTGTAGCAGAACTCGAACTCGTACTGCGCCGCTCGGCCGGATTGCTTGACCTGAAGGTCAACTCCGCCGGATTCACAGAGATTGCCGGACGATCCCGCGGCACGCCACGAATTGCAAACCGCTTGCTTCGCCGTGTTCGCGACTGGGCACTTGTCCACGGAATCGAACAGATCGACGCGCGATCGGCGTCGGCGGCCCTGGACATGTACGAGGTAGATGAACGGGGATTGGACCGCCTTGACCGCGCCGTCCTTGAAGCGTTGATTACCAAATTCAACGGTGGACCGGTGGGTCTTTCAACGCTGGCGATCGCCGTTGGCGAGGAGCCGGAGACTGTCGAAACTGTTGCCGAGCCATACTTGGTGCGCGAAGGGCTGCTCGGGCGGACACCTCGTGGCCGCATCGCCATGGCATCAGCGTGGACACACCTCGGTTATGCCGTACCGGCGGGCGTATTCGGCCAGGAGACCCTTGCGTTGTTTGACGAGGATGAAAACCACGCCGAAAGCGTAGATACCATCGGTTAACACGCTGTATTCAGCTTTTCCCACTAGACTGGTATGACGCTCGGCACGTTCGAGTCCTTGATCCATGCGCCCGCTTCGCGGTGAAGCGCGTTGCTGTGCGGGATTTACTCCCGTGTCCGCTGGATCTGCCGGGGACGTTGCCGTGAACCAAAACGTAAGTAAAGAACGGAACTTCCCTGTGGATCCAATGACCATATTGCTGTTCGTCATGCTTGGACTCTTTGTCTTCATGATGTTCCGCCGCAACAAGAAGACCCAGCAGCAGCAGGCTGCGATGCAGTCCAAGTTCGCTCCGGGCGTCGATGTCATGACCAGCTTCGGTCTCTTCGGACGCATCGTGTCCATCGACGAAGCTGAGAACAAGGTTGTTATCGAGCTGTCTCCCGGAAACGAAGCTACGGTTCACCGCCAGGCCGTCACCAAGGTGATCGAAAAGGCTGAAGAGGAAGCCCCCGTTGTTCCGGACGACGCTTCGTCGCTCACCGTTGCCGATGAGACCCCGGCTGCGACTGAGACGCCGGACGAAACCATCGCGCGCCTCAACAAAGAGGACAAGAAGGACAACTAGCACCGTCAGTCGCGGCAACACCGCGCAAGGACACTTCTACGGCAGCGGAAAGCCGCCGGCAGACGCTTACCAGCGTCCGCCGGCGGCTGTCCGGCGATAAAAGGAAGATCGATAATGGCACGGACCGGCCCCAAAAACTCAGCCCGCAGGGTGCTGACTTGGCTTGGAGCAATATTCGTTGTACTCACCGCTGTCCTGGGTGGCGGAGTCATTTCCGGCCATGCAAGCTGGGCTCCCAAACTTGCCTTGGACCTTGAGGGCGGCACCCAGATGATCCTGGCACCGCGGGTAGAGGGTTCCAGCGACATCACTGAGGAACAACTTAATCAGGCAGTAGCGATCATCCGGCAGCGTGTGGACGGCTCCGGCGTTGCCGAAGCTGAGATCAGCACCCAGTCGGGGCGGAACGTGGTGGTAAGCCTCCCGGGAACTCCGTCCAAGGAAACCCGTGATCTTATCCAGGCGTCGGCGGACATGAACTTCCGCCCGGTGATCGCTGCGGCGGATCCTGCGGCCATCCCTGTCGAATCACGTACGCCGGATGACAAGCTGCCCAAGCCCACCGCGGAGCCCACCAACGCGAGCGACACCAACTGGGTGACTCCCGAGATCTACAAGGAATTCGAGGCGCTTGACTGCGTCAACCCTTCCACCGAGAAGCGGGAACGTTCTGATCCGGCGAAGCCGCTTGTGACCTGTGAACCGGCAACGGACAAGACTCCCGCCATCAAGTACATCCTTGGTCCGGTCGAGGTCAAAGGCCAGGACATCAGCTCCTCCTCCTTCTCGCAGGTACAAGGCGCACAGGGATCGGTGACGAACTCCTGGGGTGTGAACATTACGTTCAACGCCGAGGCAACTGCCAAGTTCAAGGAAGTTACGGAGCGGCTGAACCAGTTCTACACCGCGTCCCTTGCCCAGGGCGGCAACGACCCCAAGGCACAATTCGCCATTGTCCTGGATGACAAGGTCATCTCAGCACCGAGGTCCCTTGCTGTCATTACTGACGGAAAACCGCAGATCACGGGTAACTTCACCCAGGCCTCTGCAAAGGCGCTATCCGACCAACTCCGCTACGGCGCTTTGCCGATCTCCTTCGAGATCCAGTCCCAGGAACAGATCTCTGCCACGCTCGGTGGCGATCAGCTCCGGCTCGGCCTGCTCGCCGGCCTCATCGGCCTGTTGCTGGTGGTTGTATACTCGCTGTTCCAGTACCGGGCCCTTGGCTTTGTCACCATTGCTTCCCTGGTTGTCGCCGGTGGCTTGACCTACCTCGCCATCGCCATTCTGGGCTGGACTGAAAACTACCGCCTCTCCCTCGCGGGTGTTGCTGGCCTGATCGTGGCCATCGGACAGACGGCCGACTCGTTCATTGTGTACTTCGAACGAATCCGCGATGAACTTCGTGAAGGCCGCGGGCTGGTGTCCGCCGTCGAGAATGGTTGGAAGCGCGCCAAGCGCACAGTGCTGGCTTCCAAGGCAGTGAACTTGCTGGCTGCGTTGGTCCTCTATTTCGTGGCCGTAGGCAATGTCCGTGGCTTCGCGTTCACCCTTGGCCTCACGGCTGTCGCCGACCTCATCGTGGTGTTTATGTTCACGCATCCGATGCTGCAGGTCCTTGCCCGCACAAAGTTCTTTGGCGAAGGCCACAGGTTCTCCGGTCTGTCACCTGACCGCCTGGGGGCTGTCCCGCTGTACCGGGGAGCCGGACGTCTCCGCACACCTGCTGAGAAACCTGCCGTTGTCCGTGCACGCAATACAGGTGCCGCGGCTGAAGCAGAACGCCGCATGACCATCGCCGAACGGCGCCTCGCCGAGAAGGGCCAATTGACCGGGCCTGCCAACGGCACCAAGGAGGAGAAGTAATGACCACGAGCTTCGCAACCTTCGGCAACGAGCTTTACACGGGCAAGCGCTCCTACAACTTTGTTGATTCCAAGAAAATCTGGTTCATCATTGCTGCGGTGGCTGTGGCCCTCTCCATCCTGATCCCGGTTTTGAAGGGCGGCTTCAACCTCGGCATCGAGTTCCGCGGCGGCTCGGAGTTCACGGTTTCCAACGTGAAGACCACCGATGCCGGCCTGGGCGAAAAGGCTGTCCATGACGTCGTATCCGGTGCCATTCCCCGTGTTGCGAATGTGGCAGGCAACACCATGCGGATTCAGACGGACCAGCTGACCGATGACGAGACCAACCGCATCAAAGAGGGCCTGACCACCGCTTACGGTGTGACGGACAACGAGGTGACATCAAACTTTGTTGGCCCCACGTGGGGCCAGGATGTCACCCGCCAGGCGCTCATTGGGCTGGTGGTGTTCGTCGGCCTCGCTGCCGTCCTCATGGCTCTGTATTTCCGGACCTGGAAGATGTCACTCTCTGCCTTGGTGGGCATGCTCGTCACCATGTTCACCACTGCGGGCGTCTACGCCCTGAGTGATTTCGAGGTGACGCCGTCGGCCATCATCGGATTCCTGACTGTCCTGAGCTATTCCCTGTATGACACCGTGGTGGTCTTCGACAAGATCCGCGAGAACACAGCGGGCATTTCCACCTCCACGCGCCGGACCTTCAGTGAAGAGGTCAACCTTGCGGTCAACCAAACCCTGGTCCGCTCCATCAACACCATGATGGTCGCCGTCCTTCCGGTTGCAGCCATCCTCTTCATCGGGGCAGGACTGTTGGGCGCAGGAACGTTGCGGGACCTTTCCCTGGCGCTTTTCGTCGGGATCCTCATCGGTACGGCGGCGACCATCTTCATTGCGGCACCGCTCTACGCCTGGCTGCGCCAGGGCGAGCCGGAACTCGTGAAGCAGGCCGGGAAAGTGGCCCACCGCAGGGCCGAGGCCACTGTTTAGGTTATTTCCACTAGGCATTACGTCCTGGAGGAGGACCCCGCTTTTACAGCGGGGTCCTTTCTCTTTGACTTGCCGCGGCGTGCGTCATGTGCTGTCCGGTTGCGGAAGCATTCGCCTGCGGGAATAGACTGGAAGAATTAAATAGGTCGTGAGGGGTACTTCTGTGGAAGAACGTGCGACGTCGGCACCACCGACGGGCGGGGAGGACAGTCACCACGGTGTGACGGTTCCGGCAACAAGCGTGGCTGGACGGACTGCTGGTACGGTTCCAGTCGATACTCCCGGCGTGCGTCCAACCTTTCCGGGGCGGCGGGAGCGCACGCGTTCCAGGCTTGCGCGATTGACCGGTCGGGGGATGGCGCCGTACTCGCCGATTCTGGAACCGCTCCTGCGAACTGTGCGGGCCAACAACCCCAAAGAAGACTTCGACCTCATTCAGCGCGCATTCGCGGTAGCAGAGCGCAGCCACCAAGGGCAGAAGCGCAAGAGTGGTGATCCGTACATCACCCACCCGGTGGCGGTAGCCACCATCCTTGCTGAGCTTGGGATGACAGGAACCACCCTCGCCGCCGCCTTGCTCCACGACACTGTGGAGGACACCCCCTACACACTGAATGACCTCACCCGCGACTTCGGCCCGGAAGTTGCCATGCTTGTGGACGGGGTCACCAAGCTCGACAAGGTCAGCTTCGGTGAAGCAGCGCAGTCGGAGACGGTCCGCAAGATGGTCGTGGCTATGGCCAAGGACATCCGGGTCCTGATGATCAAACTTGCTGATCGGCTCCACAACGCCCGTACATGGCGGTTCGTTTCGGCGGAATCGTCGTCCCGTAAAGCCCGCGAAACGTTGGAGATCTTCGCTCCCCTTGCACACCGCCTGGGTATGAACACCATTAAGTGGGAGTTGGAGGATCTGTCCTTCGCAGCGCTCTACCCCAAGGTGTACGAGGAAATCGTCCGCATGGTGGGGGACCGTACCCCTGAACGCGAGAAGAGCCTCAGTGTCATCCGCAACCAGATTGCCGATGATCTCCGCACGGCCCGGATCAAGGCCACCATTACCGGCCGGCCCAAGCACTACTACTCGATCTACCAGAAGATGATCGTCCGCGATAAGGACTTTGACGACATCAACGACCTCATGGGCGTTCGCGTCCTGGTTGACTCGGTGCGGGATTGTTACGCAGCACTGGGTACCCTGCACTCGCGATGGAACCCTCTCCCAGGTCGGTTCAAGGACTACATCGCCATGCCGAAGTTCAACATGTACCAGTCCCTTCACACCACGGTAATCGGCCCGGGCGGAAAGCCCGTGGAAATCCAGATCCGCACGCATGAGATGCACCGCCGGGCTGAGTATGGCGTCGCAGCCCACTGGAAGTACAAGGACCAACCCAACCGTACTGCGGTGGGCCCTGGCAGCCCACGCGACGGCGATATGGGCTGGCTGCGGTCCTTGGTGGACTGGCAGCAGGAAACATCGGACCCGGGCGAATTTCTTGATTCGCTGAGGTACGAGATCAACGCACGGGAAGTCTTCGTCTTCACGCCCAAGGGCGAAGTCATGGCCTTGCCTGCTGGATCGACTCCGGTGGACTTCGCCTACGCGGTTCACACGGAAGTGGGGCACCGGACCATCGGAGCCCGCGTTAACGGCAAGCTTGTGCCGCTCAACAGCGAACTGAACCATGGCGACTGGGTGGAGATCTTCACCTCAAAGGCGGAGGGCGCGGGTCCAAGCCAGGACTGGCAGCACTTCGTCAAGTCGGCAAGGGCCCGGAACAAGATCCGCCAGTGGTTCACCAAGGAACGCCGTGAGGAAGCGATTGACCGCGGCAAGGACATGCTGACGCGGGCAATGCGAAAGCAGAACCTCCCACTGCAGCGACTCATGACGCATGATGCGCTGTCTGCCGTCGCCGAGGACTTCCACTACGTTGACATCTCTGGTCTGTACGCAGGAGTAGGTGACGGCCATACTTCTGCCCAGTCTGTGATGGAGAAGCTCGTAGAGCATCTGGGTGGACACGAGACCCCGGATGAGGACCTTGACGAGGTCAGCATCCCTACGCAGGTTGCCAAGTCCAAGTTTTCCGATTCCGGTGTCATCGTTCGTGGCGTGGGAGACGTGTGGGTCAAACTTGCCCGGTGCTGTACCCCTGTGCCCCCTGACCCCATCCTTGGATTTGTCACCCGCGGTTCTGGGGTGTCGGTCCATAGGACTGATTGCACCAACGTCTCCGGGTTGCGCGACCAGCCGGACAGGATCGTCGAGGTCGAGTGGGCACCAACGCAGTCCAGTGTCTTCCTGGTGGAGATTCAGGTGGAAGCCTTGGATAGGAAGTCACTCTTGTCCGATGTCACCCGTGTCCTGTCGGAAAACCACGTCAACATCCTGGCGGCTTCGGTGCACACCTCAAGCGACAGGGTGGCGATCTCTAAATTTGCCTTCGAAATGGGTGACCCAAAGTATTTGCACCATGTTCTCAGCGCGGTGCGGCGTATTGACGGAGTCTTCGACGTATACCGCACCACGGGTAATAGGCGCAGGAGCTAGCTCGGGGGCACGAGCCGTGCGAGCGTAGCGAGCGCACGCTTCTTGTGGGGAACCCGCGGCGCTGCCTCCACGGCAAGGGTGAGCAAACGGAGCCTGATGCCGAGCTCCGGGTGGTCCAGGAGCCGCCGCAACGCTGGCAGGGCTTGATCTGACTCAACGTGCAGCGCAATGTCCGCTGCTGTTCTCAAGGGACTGCTGACCAGCATGCCACCAAGGCTCAGAACGTCCAGTTGGCCAAGCCGGACCTCATGGAGGTTGCACCCCCGGGCACTGCGCACGCTGGAGATACGATGCTTGGCATCCACCAGGAGTGACAACCGCTCCGGAGGGCTCGCGCATCCGTAGATCCAGGCCGCGGTGAGCCTGCCCGCGACCACCTTGGTCCGCATCCGGTCCGGGACAGTCAGGGCAGCTGCACGGGCGCGGAGGCGGGGCGTGACTGCAATCCCGGGCGAGGCATAGCTCTTTCCGTACAAGGGAAGCAGGATGCCATCCAGGGCCATACCCTGCAATTCAGGCCACGTGAAGATCCGGCTGGGTGCGTAGAGTTCGGGAAGGACGGGTTCCTGCAGTTGCGGGGCTGTGACGGGTGGGACCATTCATTGATCATTCCGTGTCCTGGCCGCAACAGTACAGGCCCTGTACCGGGCATGTGGATAACCGGTACAGGGCCTGCAGACAAACATGGGCTCAACATGAACCCAGAGCTGGGTCAGGCGAGGTCGCTCGCTGATCGCTGGATCTGGTCCAGCCACGCCTGGCGTGCCTCAAGAGCTTCACGCGCGGCCTTAATGCGGCGCTGGTCTCCGGCTTTTTCAGCTTTCTCCAGATCCTCCTTGAGCCCGGCAATTGCTGACTCAAGCTGCGACAAAGCGCTGTTGGTGCGGGCCTTGGTCTCCGGATTGCTCCGGCGCCACTTCTCCTCCTCAGCCTCGCGGACTGCGTCCTCCACCTTGCGAAGACCAGCCTCGATCCGGCCCATGTCCGCCCTGGGGACCTTGCCTGCATCTTCCCAGCGGTCACGAATGGACTGAAGGGCCTTCTTCGCTGCGTTGAGATCGTTGATCGGCAGCAACGCCTGGGCCTCAGCTACCAGCTGCTCCTTCACTGCAAGGTTGGCCGTGTACTCCTGGTCGATCTGGTCGTTTGCAGCCTGCCGGTTGCTGAAGAACACATCCTGCGCGGCGCGGAAGCGTCCCCAGAGTGCGTCGTCATCCTTGCGGCTGGCGCGTGGGGTGGCCTTCCACTGATCCATGAGCCTGCGGTACTCCCCGGCGGCGTAACCCCAGTCAGTGGAAGAGGAAAGCGCCTCAGCCTCTGTGATCAATGCTTCCTTGGCCACCTTGGCCGCAGAATTGTTGCTGTCCAGCTGCGAGAAGTAAGCACGGCGGTGGCGGTCGAACACTGTGCGTGCCGAACGGAAGCGCTTCCACAGTGCGTCCTCATTGCTCCTGCCAAGACGGACCCCGCTCTTCTGCGCAGCCTTCCACGTCTCAAAGAGTTCGTTCATTCGCGCGCTGGAAGTCTTCCATTGAATCTGGGCAGGATCCTGGCCCGCGATGGCCTCTGCCTCTGCCACAATGGCTTCGCGCGCGGCAAGCTCGTTGGCGCGGACCGCCTCATGGGCTGCTTTCTCGGACTTTTCCAGCTCGGCGATCTGTTCGGACAACGTGTCCAGGCGTGATTCGGCCGAACGGATATCTCCCACCATGTTGCGCTCTGCGAGCTGCTCGCGAAGGTGGGTTACCGTTTTCTGCATGTCCGTTGCCGGAGCCTTGGATTCCACGCGGTGTTCCAGCAGGACTATCTGGGCAATGACGTCGTCGAACTTCCGGGCGAAGTAGCCCAGGGCTTCGTCAGGGCTAACACCCGGGTACTGCCCAACGGCAATCTCCTCGCCATCCAAAGTGAGGAATACGTGGCCGTCGCCTTCGGCGCGCCCCCACTTGGCTGCCTCTGCAAGCGAGGCCGCAGATACCGCGGGAGCAGCCGGAACGACGGCGGCAGGCGCCTTGGGGCGGGCCGCGAAGGCAGCAGGGGAAGGAGTGGGACGCGAATCGGCAGGCTTGGTTTCCTCTGCCGCCGGTGCCACCTCAGCCTCTGGTGCTTCCTCCTCTGCGGGTGCCACCTCAGCCGCTTCTGCAGACGTTTCTTCTGTCGCAGGCGTTTCTACAGCGGCTGGGGCTTCTTCAGCGGCTGGGGCCTCTTCAGCAGCAAGGCCATTGGTTGCTGCCGGCTTTTCGTCGGCCGCAAGTGCGGGAGTTTGTTCAGCCACGGCTTCTGCCTCAGTGCCGTTCGGGCTGGTTGCCTCGACTGCGTCTTGGTTGGCCACTACTGCTGTTTCGTCGGATTTCTGACTGTCTGTCACCGCTAAAAGTCTTTCGCTTGGAGGGACTGCTAAGGTACTGCACCCCGGACCGGGGCCAAAGGCTGGTTACTTCAGAGAAAACGAGTCTATCGTGACAGGTGCCACAGGGGCGCCGTCGGTCGCGTTTTCGCCCGGTTTCAGGCCGGCCGCAGCGATTTTCGTGACCACGTCCAAACCGCTGGTGACTTTGCCGACCACCGTGTAACCACCGGCCGTGTCCGCAGGAATTGTTGTGTCCTTATACACAATGAAGAACTGATGACCGTTGCCATAGGCGTTGTTTCCCGAGCGGGCAATGGCGATTGTTCCAGCCGGGTATGTGTTGTCCGTTGGTGTGTTCTCCAGGGGACCCCAACGGTAGTTGGGATCGTCCGCGCCGTCTTCGGACTTGGCACCGCATTGCAGAAGGCCGAACGTTTCGGAGGTTGTCAGGCGGTGGCACAGGGCTCCGTTGTAGTAGCCGGCATCGGTGAGGGACTTGATGACGGCCGCCGCCTGGGGCGCAGCCGTTCCGTTCAGTTCCACTCCCACAACGCCGCTGTTCAGGGCTAGCTCGCCGGTGAAGGTTTTACCGGCTGCGGTGTCCGGGCTGGGTATGTCTGCGCTGTTGGAGGCCGAAGGAGAGGCGGACGGGGAGCTCAGTCCGGCCTCTGCGGCGGCGAACTCTGCCTCTGTGGGGTTGGAACTGAAAACTGTCAGTTGCAGCACCACTGCGAGGATCACAGCGGCAGCGCCCGCGCCGATGGCAACAGTGTTGTCGCGTTTGCGCCGCTTGCCCTGTTCTTGCCGCAGGGCACGCTTGGCTTCCATCTGCCGGATGCGGCGTCTCGCTTCGCGGTCATCCCGCGACCTTGTTGCCAAGAGTCCTCCTGATTGTGTCCACGTTCGCTGGCCGCCTGCAGGGACCGGGCATGCTGCATTAGATGTGCACGCGCGGAAAGCATAAACTGGCTGCCGCACATAGTTTATGCATGACCGGCTGGACGCCCGCCCCATAATCGCCGAAAAGGCCTTTAAAGCTGCGGTGGTCATTCCTGAGTCAGCTTTCTTCGAGGAGATTTATCCACCATGGCACGTACCGCCTCCCTGTCCGGATTCCCCGAGTGGCTTCCCCAGGAGCGGTTGGTGGAGCTCCATGTGTTGGACACGCTCCGGAAGACGTTCGAACTGCACGGTTTCTCCTCGATTGAAACGCGTGCTGTTGAAACCGTCGGCCAGTTGCTGCGTAAGGGCGAGATCGACAAAGAGGTCTATGGCCTGAGCCGCCTGCAGGACGACGAAGGCGAAGCTTCCAGGTCAACCACCACGGACAAGGCAGACAAAGCTGATCCGAATGCGCTTGCCCTGCACTTCGACCTCACTGTGCCCTTCGCCCGCTACGTCGTGGAGAACGCGGGTTACCTCGCTTTTCCCTTCCGCCGCTACCAGATCCAGAAGGTCTGGCGTGGCGAACGTCCGCAGGAAGGCCGTGCGCGCGAGTTCACCCAGGCAGATATAGATGTGGTGGGCGATGGCGAGTTGCCGTTCCGCTATGACGTCGAAATCGCGCTGGTCATCGCCGAGGCCCTGAGCGCCCTCCCGATTCCGGACTTCCGCCTCCGTATCAACAACCGCAAGCTGGCTGAGGGCTTCTATCGCGGTATTGGCCTGACTGATACCGCCGGAGTCCTGCGGAGCATCGACAAACTGGAAAAGATTGGCGAAGGCAAAGTCGCTGAGCTGCTCAAGAGCGAGCTTGGCGCCTCGGATGAGCAGGCGGCACTGGCGCTCAAGCTTGCCACCATCCGCACCGAGGACACCTCGTTCGTGGATCAGGTACGTGCCCTTGGGGTGACCGATGACCTTCTCGAGGAAGGATTGAGCGAGCTCCAGCAGGTCATTGAGGCTGCCGTCCAGCGCGCGCCCGGCAAGGTGGTTGCCGACCTCAGCATCGCCCGGGGACTGGACTACTACACGGGGACCGTCGTCGAAACTGTCCTGGTAGGCCATGAACAACTGGGTTCGATTTGCTCGGGCGGCCGGTACGATGCCCTGGCCAGCAAAGGAAACCGGAAGTTTCCCGGCGTCGGCTTGTCCATCGGCGTCACCCGTCTGGTCTCACGGATCCTGAGCCAGGAGCTTGCCACTGCTACACGGGCAGTGCCGACCGCCGTCCTGGTCGCTTTGAACAACGACGACAGTTGGTCCGCGGCGCAGGACGTCGCGGCACAGCTTCGTGGCCGCGGTATTGCTACTGAAGTTGCTGCGAAGGCTGAAAAATTCGGCAAGCAGATCAAGTTCGCTGATCGTCGGGGAATTCCGTTTGTTTGGTTCACTGACGATGACGGCAAGCACCAGGTCAAGGACATCAGGTCCGGCGCGCAGGTGGATGCGGACCCGGCCAGTTGGTCGCCGTCGGAGGAAGATCTGCACGTCCGGGTCATCACTGCCTGATCCGGGCCAGGTGATTCAGCCGCGGCCGGGGCGGGTAAACTCGGACGGGATCGTCTTTGCAATGATCCCTTGAAAATTCATGCTGAAAGGAATGCTGTGCTGCGCACACATGACCTCGGATCACTTCGCTCCGAGCACATTGGACAAACCGTTACCCTGGCCGGCTGGGTGGGCCGCCGCCGTGATCACGGTGGCGTTGCATTCGTTGACCTTCGTGATGCTTCCGGTGTCGCCCAGGTAGTTGTCCGTGAAGAAGAGGTCTTCCACGGCCTGCGGAACGAATACGTCCTGCAGGTGACGGGTACCGTCAACAAGCGTCCTGAAGGCAATGAAAACCCTGCGCTTGCTACAGGCGAGATCGAGGTCATGGCGGACAAGGTCATCATCCTGAACACCTCGGACCCCCTGCCGTTCCAAATCGACGAGCACGTCGAAGTCGGCGAAGAAGCGCGCCTTAAGCACCGCTACCTTGACCTTCGCCGCCCTGGCCCGGCACGCAACCTCCGCCTCCGCTCAGAGGCAAACCGCATTGCCCGCGAGTTGCTGCACCAGCGCGGCTACGTCGAGATTGAGACGCCCACGTTGACGCGTTCGACGCCGGAAGGCGCCCGCGACTTCGTCGTCCCCGCCCGGCTTGCCCCCGGTTCCTGGTACGCGCTGCCGCAGTCGCCGCAGCTTTTCAAGCAGCTGCTCCAAGTGGGCGGTTTCGAAAAGTACTACCAGATTGCCCGCTGTTACCGTGACGAAGACTTCCGCGCGGACCGCCAGCCCGAATTCACCCAGTTGGACATCGAGGCCAGCTTCGTTGACCAGGACGATGTCATCGAGCTCGGTGAAGCAATTGTGAAGGCCCTGTGGCAACTGATCGACGTCGAGGTCCCCACCCCAATCCGACGCATGACGTACCTGGACGCCATGGCAAAGTACGGTTCCGACAAGCCGGACCTGCGCTTCGGCCTGGAGCTGACCGAGCTGACTGAGTTCTTCAAGGACACCAACTTCGGCGTCTTCAAGGCACCTTACGTTGGCGCCGTCGTCATGCCGGGGGGCGCCTCGCAGGCGCGCCGTGCCCTGGATGCCTGGCAGGAATGGGCCAAGCAGCGTGGCGCTAAGGGACTGGCCTACGTTCTTTACAAGGAAGACGGCGAACTCGCCGGCCCCGTAGCCAAGAACCTCACCGACGAAGAGCGGGCCGGCCTGGCCGACGCCGTTGGCGCCAAGCCGGGTGACTGCATTTTCTTCGCCGCCGGCGAGAAGTCCGCATCACGGGCCCTCCTTGGCGCTGCACGTGTTGAAATTGGCCACCGGACTGGTCTGATCGATCCCAAAGACTGGGCCTTCGTATGGATCGTGGACGCACCGATGTTCGAGCCCGCTGCCGCAGCAGTTGCCTCCGGTGACGTTGCCGTGGGTGCCGGCCAGTGGACAGCCGTGCACCATGCCTTCACCTCTCCCAAGCCGGAGTTCCTTGACACCTTTGACAAGGATCCTGAGTCGGCCCTGTCCTACGCCTACGACATCGTGTGCAACGGCAACGAAATCGGTGGCGGCTCCATCCGTATCCATGAGCGCGAAGTTCAGGAACGCGTCTTCCAGCTCATGGGCCTGGATAAGGAGGACGCCGAGACCAAGTTCGGCTTCCTGTTGGAGGGCTTCAAGTACGGCGCGCCGCCTCACGGCGGCATCGCCCTTGGTTGGGACCGCGTCGTGGCTTTGCTCGCCGGTGTCGAGTCCATCCGCGACGTCATTGCCTTCCCGAAGACCGGCAACGGCTTCGACCCGCTGACCGCCGCTCCTGCTCCCATTACTGCACAGCAGCGAAAGGAAGCCGGCGTGGACTTCAAGCCGGAAACCAAGCCTGCGGCCAAGCCGGAGGCCAAGTCCGAATAAGACGGTAGCCAAGGGCTCCCCACTGATGTGGGGGGCCCTTGGTGTTCTTGCCGATGACCCTTGGTGTTCCTGCAGATGACCCTTGTGTTCCTCCAGAAGAAAGGTGCCGCGATGTTGGAACAAGCATTCTTGGAAACCCTCATGGATAAGGCGTGGCCGGCAGTGGAGCGCAAAGACACGGGGGAGTGGGTGCTCCGCGCGTCCGCTGGGGTCACGCAGAGGGCGAACTCCGTGTGGCCGAGGAACCTGCCCGGGATGCTGGCCGAGACGCCGGGCACGGCAAGCAGTCCGGACATTGAACGGTCAGTCAGTTCAGCGTCAGCCTGGTACAGGCAGCGGCGTCTCCCGCTCATTTTCCAGATATTCGATGACTCCCGTAGTGCGGGCCTTAACGCCGTCCTGGACGGGCAACGCTTCACCAAGCAGTCCGAGACCCTGATCATGGTCCGGGGTACGGACGCCTTGGAAACCCTGGGTGCCGGGCCGAAGAGCGTAGAACTCTCGGACGCGCCCACCGATGAATGGCTTCGCCTGTGGTGGTCCGTGGACGGGCGCGGTGGCGAGCCGGAATTGGAGGTTGCCCGCAGCATTCTTACCGGATGCAAGTCTGTGTACGCGCTGGTGAGGGACGACGACGGCGTACCGGCCGCCGTCGGACGCCTCGCCTTGGTGGACGGCTGGGGAGGCCTCTACAGTATGGCGACCTCTGCCGGTCACCGCAGGCGCGGATACGGCACGATGGTGCTGGCAGCGCTACTGGATCAGGGAGCGGCCCGCAACCTCCAGGGTTTTTGGCTGTTGGTCACTGCATCCAACCACGGTGCCCAGGCGTTGTATTCGCGGGCCGGGTTCGTGGAACAAGGGAGTTATCTGTACCGGCAGGCTCCTTTGAGGCGGGCGCCTGGAGGCTGCTGAACGGCAGTTGTTGTGTCGACTCAACGAAACTGGATCACTTACGCTGGATCAGTCACCAGGATGCGGATGGAACAAGCGTCCGAAGCAGCTTTTGCAAGCACAGCAGTTTTGGGTTCCTGGACGTCCAGGAAGGGCAGTTGGCTTCGGCTGGCCACAGCACGCATGGAGGGTTGAGCCAGGACCAGGTCCACCAAGGCTCTATCCCCGCCGGGGACAATGTACTCAACCCGGTGGCTGGCAAAAATACGCGCGGCGTGTTCCGCTGCGGAGTCCACCAAGGCGTCGGCCTGGTTGGAGCGGCGCCGGGCATACCGTTGTTGGGATTGGCCACCTGCAGCCGTTCTGGACTGAACGTAGCGGTTGCCGCTTTTGGATTCCAGGACCTTGCTGCCGCTCGCCACAGCCACGGCGAAACCGCCGCGGCGCACCAGCAGGATACCGAGGCCACGTTCCTGGCCTGCAAGAGCGGCAAGCCGTTCGATGTCAGTGGCGCCGCGGCCTGGACGTCCATCGACCGGCCAGGGTGCCTTGAGGAGGGCAGAAGCCCCGTCAGCGGCACGGAGGAGGATTCCGCCGTCGTCAGGCTCTTCCGTGAGTGGGCCATGGCTCTTGGCAAAGCGACCCACCCAACCGGACAGCCGTGATGCGGGGACAAGGGCCGTGCGGCTGGAGGCCCTTGACTGCCGTTGTTGCGGGGCGGATGCGCGGCGGTCCACGTCGATGTCTCCTTTGTTGGAACTATGAGTAGCCTATCCATGTGGAAGATCTCTTTGGTGCCGGTGCAAACAACGACGACGAGTCGGAGGATCTGCCTGCCGCAGGGGGAGCCTCCGACGCCGGGTGGATGGCGTCCCAACGGAGCCCGCTCGCAGTTCGGATGCGCCCCCGGACCTTGGATGACGTGGTGGGTCAACAGCATTTGTTGGGACACGGTTCCCCGCTTCGCCAGCTCGCCGCGGGCGCAGAAGCTGCTGGGCCGGCAGGGCCCAGTTCGGTCATTCTGTGGGGGCCTCCGGGAACCGGGAAAACCACGTTGGCACATGTCATCGCCCGCGGGCCGGGGCGGAAGTTCGTGGAATTGTCTGCCATTACTGCTGGTGTGAAGGACGTTCGCCGGGTGATGGATGAGGCGTTGACCGCCCGGGACCTGTACAAGAAGACCACTGTCCTGTTCCTCGATGAAATCCACCGTTTCAACAAGGCCCAGCAGGACGCACTGTTGCCTGGCGTTGAAAACCGGTGGGTAGTCCTGGTGGCGGCCACCACCGAGAACCCGTCGTTCTCCGTGGTATCACCGCTTCTGTCCCGCTCGCTTCTGCTGACGTTGAAGCCACTGACCGATGATGACATTGCCGGGCTGCTACAGCGGGCTGTTGCCGATGCCCGTGGCCTTGCCGGGCGCGTGGAACTCAGTCCTGAGGCTTTGGATCATTTGGTGCGGCTCTCCGGAGGTGACGCCAGAAGGGCACTGACAGCCTTGGAAGCTGCGGCCGGCGTCGCGTTCGGAGACAGCAATGCTGTCTCAGCCGTCGTCGAAGGGGAAGGCGAAACCGACGGTACCAACGTCACCGACGGGACCAACATCACCGACGACGGCGAACCGGGGCTTGCCGGCGACGGCGCACCCGACGCTCCTGTGCTGGTGGAACTCAGGCACACCGAGCGTGCCCTGGACGCCGCTGCTGTTCGTTATGACCGGGCCGGCGACCAGCACTACGACGTCGCCAGTGCGTTCATCAAGTCCATCAGGGGCTCGGACGTTGATGCCTCCCTTCACTATCTGGCGCGGATGCTGGAAGCGGGGGAGGACCCGAGGTTCGTGGCACGGCGCATCGTCATCTCCGCCGCGGAAGACATCGGCATGGCCGATCCCACTGCTTTGCAGACGGCCGTAGCTGCGGCGCAGGCCGTTCAGTTGATCGGTATGCCGGAAGGCCGGATCGTCCTGGCCGAAGCCGTTGTCCACCTTGCCACCGCCCCCAAGTCGAATGCGGCGTACATGGGCCTGAACAAGGCGGTTGCCGACGTCCGTGCCGGTTTCGGCGGCGGCATCCCCATGCATCTGCGCGACGCGCACTATCCAGGCGCCAAACAATTGGGACATGGCAAGAGCTACAAGTACGCCCATGATGAACCGCATGGGGTGGCAACCCAGCAGTACCCGCCGGATGACCTCGTGGGAAAGGACTACTACGAGCCAACCAACAACGGCGCCGAACGCGATATAGCCGCCAGGCTGGAACGGCTCCGCAAGATCATCCGGGGACAGTAGCGTGGTAGGATAGTTCCTTATCTGGCATGACCCGACGCACAATCCCTTTGAAGATTCCTTCAATGGAGCTGTGCCGCGGGCCAGTAGCAAAAGGCAGCGGTTGGCCGATGCTCTCCCTGATGGAGGCCAGTAACACTGACACACCGCAGTAATTTGGAAGGACACAAGTGGCTAACAACACTCGTGCTCGCCGTACCGCACGCCTTTCGCGTGCACTCGGCATTGCTCTGACCCCCAAGGCCGCCAAGTACATGGAGCGCCGCCCGTACGGCCCCGGTGAGCACGGCCGTGCCCGCAAGAAGCAGGACTCCGACTACGCCGTACGTCTGCGCGAAAAGCAGCGTCTCCGCGCCCAGTACGGCATCCGCGAAGCCCAGATGACCCGCGCCTTCGAAGAAGCCCGCCGCACCAAGGGCCTCACCGGTGAAAACCTGGTTGAGCTGCTCGAAATGCGTTTGGACGCCCTGGTACTGCGTGCAGGCTTCGCCCGCACCATCGCACAGGCCCGCCAGCTCGTTGTGCACCGCCACATCATGGTTGACGGCATCCGCGTGGACCGCCCGTCCTTCCGCGTTGGCGAAGGCCAGCTCATCCACGTTCACAGCCGCTCCGAGGTCATGGCTCCGTTCCAGGTCGCGGCTGCTGGTGCCCACGCACTGAACAACGTGCCGGCATACCTGGACGTCAAGCTCGACGCCCTGCAGGCCCGCTTGGTTCGCCGCCCGAAGCGCTCTGAGGTCCCCGTGATCTGCGAAGAGCAGCTCGTCGTCGAATTCTACGCTCGCTAAATTCAAGCAGCGCTTACAAGGAAGCCCGTGGCACACGCCACGGGCTTTCTTTGTAGGTAGGGTACTGACGTTTTTTCGATAGGGTACTGGGGAGGCCTTGGCCGAAGCCGGATACCGGCAGTGCCGGGCAGCGCAACAATCTAGGAGATGAATTCTATGTCTGGTGGCGACATCGCCGGCCTGATCGCAGCAGGAGTGTTCGCACTGCTGGTCCTGCTGTTGGCCGTGCCTATCTTGAAGCTCGGTGGCGTCTTTGACGAAGTGCGCACCACCATCCGATCCATCAGCGACGGGGCGACGCCCCTCATGGACGAAGTAACCGCAACGGTTTCCACTACCAACCAGCAACTGAAGAAAGTCGACGGCATCGCCTCGAACGTGTCCGACGCATCGGCGAACATTTCCGCCCTGTCCTCCCTGGTGGCTGCGACTGTTGGTTCACCGCTGATCAAGGTTGCAGCCTTTAGCTATGGTGTTCGTTCGGCCTTCGCGGGCCGTCGCGCTCCTTCCTCCGGCCGTCGCAGCCGCTGAACCAATTGGAGACCCGGAACACATGAAAAGAATTGTTTGGATGGGCATTGGCGTCGCCATTGGCATTATCGCCTTCCGCAAAGTCACCGAGGCCCAGGCCAGCATCGGCCCCGACGGACTTAACCGTGCGGTTGGCCGCCTGGCGGATGGCATGTTCGATTTCGCGGACGCCGTGCGTTCCGGCATGCATGAACGCGAAGAGGACTTGAGGGCCGCGTTGGGCATTACCAGTACGGATTACAACCCCAACGCCGGGCGGCGCTAGCGAACACGGTTCGCTCCCGCGCCCGCAACAGGGCAGAATGGAAAGCTGCGGAAGGGCAACAGCCGGTTCCGCGCACAACGTGTGCAGTGAATTGAGAAGGGTAAGTAATCAGCTAATGAAGTCGCAGGAGATCACCAAGCGCTGGGTGGACTTTTTTGTCAGCAAGGGCCACACCGCCGTTCCCTCCGCGTCGCTCGTTTCAAGCGACCCGTCACTTCTCTTCACTGTGGCCGGCATGGTCCCATTCATTCCTTATCTGACCGCGCGCGAAGAGCCTCCCTACACCCGTGCCACGAGTGTTCAGAAGTGCATTCGTACTGGCGACATCGAGGAAGTCGGCAAGACGGCCCGGCATGGCACGTTCTTCCAGATGTGCGGCAACTTCTCCTTTGGCGATTACTTCAAGGAAGACGCCATCAAGTTCGCCTTCGAGCTGCTCACCAAGAGCGTTGACGACGGCGGCTATGGGCTTCCGGCGGAACGCCTCTGGGTGACCGTGTACGAAGAAGACGACGAAGCCAAGGAACTGTGGCTCAAGAACACAGGAATTCCTGCCGAGCGGATCCAGCGCATGGGCAAGGCCGACAACTACTGGTCCACTGGGCAGTCGGGCCCCGCTGGCCCCTGCTCGGAGATCTACTACGACCGCGGCCCTGCCTACGGAGTCGAAGGCGGACCCCTCGCGGACGAGACCCGCTACATCGAGATCTGGAACCTCGTGTTCATGCAGTACCAGATCGAGAATGTCCGCTCCAAGGTGGACTTCGACATCGTTGGCGAACTGCCGCAGAAGAACATCGACACCGGCTTGGGCATGGAACGTCTTGCAATGATCCTCCAGGGCGTGGAAAACATGTACGAGACCGATCAGGTCCGCCCTGTCATCGACAAGGCTGCCGAGCTGTCGGGCCGTGAGTACACCTCTGCGGAGTCAGCTGATGATCCGCACCACACTGACGACGTCCGCATGCGCGTTGTCGCCGACCACATCCGCTCGGCCCTGATGCTGATTGCCGACGGCGTGGCACCGTCCAACGAAGGCCGCGGCTACGTCCTGCGCCGGCTGATCCGCAGGGCCGTCCGTGCCATGCGCCTGCTCGGTGTGGAGAAGGCTTGCCTGCCGGACCTCCTTCCCGCTTCCCGCGACGCCATGAAGGGTGTCTACCCAGTGGTGGAGACGGACTTCGCCCGCATCAGCCGTATCGCTTATGCCGAAGAAAAAGCGTTCCTGCGCACCATCGCTTCGGGTACGGCACGCCTGGAGGATGCAGTGGCCGAATCGAAGGCTGCAGGCGTTCCCTTGTCCGGCGCCGACGCTTTTGCGCTGCATGACACCTATGGATTCCCCATTGACCTCACTTTGGAAATGGCTGAAGAAGCCGGCCTTAAGGTTGACGAAGCCGGCTTCCGCTCGCTCATGCTCGAACAGCGTCAGCGCGCGCAGGCAGATGCCAAAGGCAAGAAGGGCGGCCACGCCGACCTCAGCGCCTACCAGGAAATGCTGGGCCAGGGCGAGACCACCTTTACCGGCTACGACGAGCTTGAAGGTGAGTCCAAGGTCCGCGGCATCGTCAGTGCCGGCCAGCGGGTGGCGCACGCTTCCACCGGTGACGAAATCGAATTGGTGCTCAATGAGACGCCATTCTACGCAGAAGCCGGTGGACAGTCGGCCGATACCGGCCTGATCACCGGCGACGGGTTCGTCGTCGAAGTCCTGGACGTCCAGCGCCCGGTTAAGGGCCTCAGCGTCCATAAGGCAATCGTCCGGGAAGGTGAGATCGCCACCGACGCCCTGGTGCGCGCCGCCGTAGACCGTGAACGGCGCCACGCAGCCGAACAGGCGCACACGGGTACGCACATTGTGCATGCCGCGCTGCACCAGATCCTGGGCCCGGAAGCTACCCAGCGGGGTTCCTATAACAAGGCTGGCTACCTCCGCTTCGACTTCGCCTGGGGGGAGGGCCTGAGCCCCGCCACCCGGTCCGAAATTGAAGAGGTTTCCAACATCGCCATCCGGAACAACTACCGGGTGGACACCAAGGTCATGGGATTGGCCGAGGCCAAGGCCCTGGGCGCCATGGCCCTGTTCGGCGAGAACTACGGCAGTGAAGTACGTGTCGTGGAGATCGACGGCGCGTGGTCCCGCGAGCTTTGTGGTGGAACCCACGTGTCCAATACCTCCCTTATTGGCAGCCTTTCCCTGTTGGGTGAGCAGTCCGTCGGTTCCGGAAACCGCCGCGTGGAGGCCTTCGTGGGCTTGGATGCTTTCCGCCACCTGGCCGCCGAGCGTGCACTGGTTACGGAACTCACTGAACTGCTGAAGGTTCCCTCCGGCCAGCTCGCGGACCGCATCTCCAGCACGTTGAACAAGTTGAAGGCAACAGAGAAGGAACTCGAACGCCTTCGCAAGGAGCAGTTGGCTGCAGCGGCCGCCAACCTGGTGGGCACCGCCAAGGACGCAGCAGGTGTGCGCGTTGTAGCCCACGATGCCGGCCAGGTAGGTGGAGCAGACGATCTCCGGAACCTTGCCCTCGACCTCCGCAACCGTCTGGGCTCCGAAGCCGCCACTGTGGCCGTTGCCGGTGTCAGCAATGACAGGCCCGTCATTTTGATTGCCACAAATGAGGCTGCCCGTGAAGCCGGTGTGAAGGCCGGAGCATTGGTGCGCCTTGCCGCCGGCATCCTCGGTGGTGGCGGAGGTGGCAAGGACGACGTCGCCCAAGGTGGCGGCACCGACGCTGGGAAGGTCTCTGAGGCCCTCACAGCGGTGGTGGATGCGATAGCCAAGCGCTAACGGTGAATTCCAGTACGAACAGCGGCGTCTACCCCCAAGGCATCAAGCTGGGGGTAGACGTCGGCACCGTCAGGGTTGGGCTGGCCATTTGCGACCCCGACGAAATCCTGGCCACGCCTTTTAAGACAGTGGGCCGCGACGCCAAGAAGAACTCCGATGTTCGCGTGGTGGTAAAACACGCTACGGAAATGCGGGCCGTGCAGATTTTCGTAGGCTTGCCCAGGACGATGAAGGGCGAGGAACGAAGCTCCGCGCAAATGGCAACGGAGTACGCCGAACTGCTTGCGGGCGAGCTTGCGCGCGCCGGTTTGGACGTTCCCGTGAACCTCGTAGACGAGCGTCTTTCCACTGTTACGGCGCACCGCAACCTGCACGAAGCTGGCATGAGCAGCAAGAACCACCGTAAAGTGGTTGATCAGGTTGCCGCTGCTGGAATACTTCAGCACGCGATCGAAATGCAACAAGCCAGAGGAACGGACGTTGGCCGCCGAGTAAATGCACCGGCGCAGTCTGATACATCCCGCAGTGCCCCAACGCTGCAGGCTTCCTCCGGCCCTGAACCAGATTCTTCTACGAGGGGACTGCAACTGTGAGCCCGGTCAACAACGACCCCTCCAGCGGAACCGCTGGCGGCGGCATGCCGCTGACCCGCAAGGAACTGCGGGCGCGGGAACGATTCCTCGCCACCCAGAACCAGAACGTCGTACCCGTTCCCGAAGCGACGCCCGGGGAAGCAGCGCCTTCGGCCGACGTTGAGCCTGAACTGCCCCGTCCGATTCCCGCCGTTCCCCGGCCGACTACTGTGCCTGAACCGGTTGAGGCGGATGTTCCTGCTCCGGCTGTTCCACCGGTTCCGGAGGCTTCACCAACTGTTGCGACGCCGGTAGTCACCGAAACGCCTGCACATACTGAAATGCCGGCGGATCCGTTGCTTTCGGACGAAGAGCAGCATGAAGACGCCCACACGGTCCCCGCCGTTGTACCCGTCTTCGCCGGTCATGTGAATGAAACCCACCACTACGGTGTCCATGACGGCCCGGTCCACGTTGACGATCATCCGTTCACAGAGCATGACCCGCACTACGCGTACGAAGGCCATGAAGGCCACCTGGATCACGAAGAACTTCACGACGAGCTTCATCACGACGAGCTGCATCACGACCACCATCATGATCTGATAGCTCCCGTCGAAACTCCGGCCGTGTCCAAGGCCGCGGCAAAGAAGGCGCGCCGCCGTCGTCGTATCCTGGCCTTGCTGATCACGCTGGGAGTCTTCGTTGCCGCCATTGCGATCGGCGCGCAATTCCTCAAGCCACTCCTGGGTATGGACAAAGTCACGGACTATCCGGGCCCGGGCACAGGATCCGTCAGCATCACGGTGCCGGAAGGCGCAGGTCCCAAGGCAGTGGCAACCGCCCTCGTCGAAAACCACGTGGTGGCTGACGCCGATACCTTCGTCAAGGCATTCGTGGCGGAAGGCGGCGAACTCTCTCCGGGCGAATTCACGTTCCGCACGGAGATGAAAAACTCCGACGCCGTGGCGGTCCTTGCCAATA
This sequence comes from Paenarthrobacter sp. YIM B13468, assembly GCF_042788025.1. Classification (NCBI taxonomy): domain Bacteria; kingdom Bacillati; phylum Actinomycetota; class Actinomycetes; order Micrococcales; family Micrococcaceae; genus Paenarthrobacter; species Paenarthrobacter sp. YIM B13468. The sequence goes on from NZ_JBHZPI010000006.1 coordinate 107,476, forward strand.
AGGACGCCTCCAAGGTGATCTACTTTGCCCTGAGTGCCGGGCTCCGGATCAACGAATCCCTAGAGGCAATCTCCAAGGGTTCCAGTATTCCGATGGCCCAACTCAACGGTTTCAACCAGGCGCCTGGACAGTTCGGGGTACCTGCCAAGGCCAAGAACCTGGAGGGTTTCTTGGCTCCGGGAGAGTACCGCTTCCCGTTAGGTACATCAGGTAAGGACATTATCCAAAAGCTGGTCTCCACCACCCTCGATGAGCTCAAGGCCCAAGGAATTACGGATCCGGCCAAGCAGTACGACACCGTAACCATCGCCAGCATCGTTCAGGCTGAGGGCGGCCAGGCCGACTACGGAAATGTCGCCGGCGCTATTTATAACCGGCTCAAGCCCAACAACACCGAGACCAACGGCCTCATCCAGTCAGATGCCACAGTCACCTATGGCCTGGGCAAGAAGTCCTTCCACCTCACCGATGAAGAGAAGGCTGACAAGTCCAACACCTACAACACCTATGCGAACCCTGGGCTGCCTGCCGGTCCGATTGGTTCCCCGGGCAAGACGGCGATCGATGCAGCGGCCAAACCGACGCAAAATGATTACCTGTACTGGGTGACCATCAACCTGGACACCAAGGAGACCAAGTTCTCCAAGACGCTGGCCGAACACAGCACTTACGTTGAGCAGTACAACGCGTGGTGCCAGGCCCACGCCGGACGGTGCGTGTGAGTCGTCGCGCCGCGGTCCTCGGGCACCCGATCTCACATTCGAAGTCCCCGGCGATGCACACTGCTGCCTACGCCAAGCTCGGCGTGGACATCGAGTACTCGGCAATCGACCTGACGGTCGATAGGCTGCCGACGTTCATGGATTCCCTTCGCGGGGATGGGTCGTGGTGCGGGCTTTCGGTAACCATGCCCCTAAAATCGGCCATGGTCAGGGAAGTCGATGAGGTTCGTGGCGCGGGCGCCCATTTGGGCGTTATCAACACGGTCGTCTTCGAGAACGACGGCGGATCGGTCCGCCGAGTCGGCTACAACACCGATGTCAAGGGCATCGTAGAGGCAGTACGTTACGCCGGAATCGCTTCGGCAGGGCATGCCGCTGTTCTTGGCGGTGGAGGTACCTCAGCGGCTGCGGTCGCTGCCGTCCGCGAGCTCGGAGCCGAACACGTCGACGTTTTCGTTCGGGACACAACCCGTGCCGTCGACGCGCAAGCCGCCGCGGCCGCCGTCGGAATTTCCCTGCGGGTCCGGCCCCTCAGTGAGGCGGCCACGGCTGTGGCTGGGTCCGGGCTGGTCATCTCCACTTTTCCACCGCGCGCGGCCGACGCGCTTGCGGAGGAACTCGCTGCCCTGCCAGGAACCGGGGCGGGGGTTTTGCTGGACGTCGCTTATGACCCTTGGCCGAGCCGCCTCGCCGAGGTTTGGCACGGCCATGGGGGAGCGGTGGTTCCAGGGCTTGAAATGCTGATGTACCAAGCTGCGGAGCAGATCCGGCAGTTCAGTGGCTGTGACGTTGACGCCTCCGTCATAGATGTGATGTGCGACTCAGTTGGGCTTCCCCGGCGAGTGTTCTAGAGGCCTTACATGGCAGGATTGGTTATATGTTGCGTTGGTTGACTGCCGGTGAATCCCATGGTCCGGCTCTGATCGGAATTGTTGAAGGCGTGCCCGCCGGTGTTGAACTCACCAGTGGGCAAATCCGTGATGCCTTGGCGCGTCGTCGCCTGGGCTATGGGCGTGGTGCCCGCATGAAGTTTGAACAGGACGAAGTCACGATCCTCGGTGGCGTACGCCACGGCATCACCCAGGGTGGTCCGGTCGCTATTCAGGTGGGCAACACCGAATGGCCAAAGTGGGAGCAGATTATGTCTGCTGATCCTGTGGACCCTGAAGTCCTTGCCGACCAAGCCCGCAACGCGCCCCTGACGCGCCCGCGTCCTGGGCATGCCGATTTCACCGGGATGCAGAAGTACGGCTTTGACGAAGCCCGTCCGGTCCTTGAGCGCGCAAGTGCGCGTGAGACCGCCACCCGTGTTGCTCTCGGTACCGTTGCCGCCCAGTTCCTTAAGCAGCTGGGCGTGGAATTGGTAAGCCATACCGTTTCCATTGCCAGCGTCACCGTACCCGAGGGCAAGGCGTTGCCTCTGCCCAAGGACGTCATCGCCCTTGACGCAGATCCCTTGCGCTGCTTCGACCGCGAGACTTCGGATGCAATGGTCGCCGAGGTGGATGCCGCCCACAAGGAAGGCGAGACCCTTGGAGGCGTGGTTGAGGTCCTTGCCTACGGACTTCCGCCTGGATTGGGCAGTTACGTCCACTGGGACCGCCGCCTCGATTCCCGACTGGCCGCTGCGCTGATGGGCATCCAGGCCATTAAGGGCGTTGAGGTCGGTGACGGGTTCCTCACCGCTGCCCGCCGCGGTTCTGCAGCGCACGACGAAATCCTCAAGGATGAGAACGGCAAAATTATTCGTCAGACCAACCGTGCCGGCGGCATTGAGGGTGGCATGAGCATCGGCGAAGTTCTGCGAGTCCGTGCCGCCATGAAGCCTATTGCCACTGTTCCCCGCGCGCTGCGCACCATTGATGTCAGCACCGGGGAACCAGCCAAGGCCCACCACCAGCGTTCGGACGTTTGTGCAGTTCCAGCAGCGGGCGTTGTGGCCGAGGCCATGGTGGCCCTTGTCCTCGCAGAAGCCATTGCCGAGAAGTTCGGTGGCGACTCCGTGGCCGAGACCACGCGTAACCTGCAGAGCTACCTCGAGAACATCCCGGCAACCCTGGACTCGGTCGGACGGTAGTGGGCCGCCCAATTCAGGACGGCTGTTCTGGCCGTCCCGTCGTCCTCGTGGGCCCTATGGCGGTTGGCAAGTCTGCGATCGGCCAGCAGCTGGCCCAGCAGCTCGGCGTTCCATTCGTGGACACCGACGCCGTGGTGGTCGCAGCGCACGGCAGCATCGCGGACATTTTCGCCGGCCGGGGTGAACACGCCTTCCGGGAAATTGAAGCCCGGGCAGTGGCGAAAGCCATCGAGGCCGCCAAGGAGCAGCCCAGTGTGATCTCGCTTGGTGGCGGCGCCGTCCTGGACTCGGGAACCCAGCAATTACTGGGGGAGTGCACCGTGGTTTACCTGGAATGTGACGCCTCGACTGTTGCGGACCGGATCGAGCGAAACACCGGCAGGCCTTTGCTGCAGGGCGACGCAATGTCCCGTTGGGAGGCGCTGTTTGCCACCAGGCGTCCTGTGTATGAGCGTCTTGCAGACATCGTCCTGGACGTCCGTTCGGGATCCGTGGCTGAAATCGGCCTCCAACTGGAGGAGCGGCTGCGCCAGCATGCAGCCTTGAAAGAGGAAGTTGAAAAGTGAGCAACGAAGCAACCGTCATCAAGGTGACCGGCCAATCCAGCGCGGAGAACTACGACGTCGTAGTGGGCCGTGGCCTGCTCGAATCGCTTCCTGCCAAACTTGGCGAACGGGTTCGACGCGTGCTTGTCATTCACCCGCGCGCTCTTCGCCTGACCGGCGACACCGTCCGCGATGAACTCGAAGCTGCGGGCTTCACTGCCCTGACGGCAGAAATCCCGGACGCCGAAGAGGGCAAGCACATTCAGGTTGCCGCCTTCTGCTGGCAAGTTCTGGGACAGAACGATTTCACTCGCTCGGATGCGATCGTGGCCGTGGGTGGTGGCGCGGTGACCGACCTAGCCGGATTCGTGGCGGCTACGTGGCTGCGCGGCGTCAAAGTGATCCACATGCCAACCAGCCTGCTGGGTATGGTGGACGCCTCTGTTGGCGGCAAGACAGGTATCAACACGGCCGAAGGCAAGAACCTAGTGGGGTCATTCCATCCGCCGGCGGCTGTACTCGCCGATTTGGACACCCTCAAGACCTTGCCGCGGAACGAACTGATCTCCGGGATGGCAGAGGTCATCAAGTGCGGCTTTATCGCCGATCCCGCGATCCTTGACCTCGTTGAAAAGAACACGGACGCCGTGATGGATCCGGAATCTGACGTTGTCCGTGAACTCATCGAGCGTGCCATTGCGGTCAAAGCCAACGTAGTCTCCCAGGACCTCAAGGAATCCGGGCTGCGCGAAATCCTGAACTACGGACACACCTTGGGCCATGCCATTGAACTCGTGGAACGGTACTCCTGGCGCCATGGTGCGGCCGTTTCGGTGGGCATGATGTTCGCTGCTGAACTGGCGCGAAGCGTTGGAAGGCTCTCCGACGCCGACGCCGACCGGCACCGTACCATCCTCGAGAGCCTTGGATTGCCCATCACCTACCGCAAGGACCGCTGGCAAGGCCTGCTGGATGGCATGCGCCGGGATAAGAAGTCCCGTGGCGATCTCCTGCGCTTTGTTGTCCTGGATGGCGTAGCCAAGCCCGGCATTCTGGACGTCCCCGATACGTCCCTGTTGTTTGCCGCCTACCAGGAGATTGCGTCGTGATGACCGCCCTCAGGGAAGGCGTCAGCGATTGGCCAACCGCAGGGTTCCCGGGCGTCCGCATGAATCCCGACACTCTGCTGCCCGTCGTCGTCAATGAAGACGCACTGGAATCAGCGTTGGCTGCTTCGGAAGATCCGGCGGACCGCATTATGGCGCTGCTGCTGGAGAACCAGCCCAAGGAAGCAGCGGAATTGCTCGCCGAAGCCCGCTACAAAGACCCGGAATCCTTCCGATTGCGGATTTTTGAAGCTGAAGTCCACCGGGCCACCAACCGCCTGGACCGTGCCATCCAACTGTTCCGCCAGCTGCTGCAGGAAGTCAACGGCACGTCCAAGGAAGCGATCGTGCACCAGTATTTGGGCAGGGCCTACTTCGTGAGCGGAAATGCGCTGGCAGCGTCCGAAGAGTTCGCCAGGGCCCTCGACCTGAGGGTTGCCAACGCCGCCGATGCCGCGCTGATTTACTCCTCCGCAGTTGCCCTCCAACGGGCCAGGGACGTGCTGGAACTCGCATCCTGATCCAGGCTGGAACCACCCGAAACCAAGCCACTTCCCATTTGCCGGTAGAATGGTTCTTGGATTTTTGATAAATACGCGCTGGCACGCCTTTTGGCATGCTGGCTGGCATACCCGGCTGGAAGCTAGAAACCGTAGCTAGAACCAGTGAGAGAAACCAGAGGATACGAGTGGCAACCACAAACGACATCAAGAACGGAACCGTACTGAAGCTCGAGGGCCAGCTCTGGAACATCATTGAGTTCCAGCACGTCAAGCCGGGCAAGGGTGGCGCTTTCGTTCGCACCAAGATGCGCAATGTCATGTCCGGCAAGGTGGTTGACAAGACCTTCAACGCCGGCCTGAAGATCGAGACCGCTACGGTTGACCGCCGTGACTACCAGTACCTGTACCAGGATGGCGAAGACTTCGTCTTCATGGACACCCAGGACTACGACCAAATCACCGTTTCCGGTGCTACGGTGGGCGACGCCACAAACTTCATGCTTGAGAACCAGATGGTGAACATCGCCATCCACGAAGGCACTCCGCTGTACATCGAGCTGCCGCCGAGCGTCGTTCTCGAAATCACCTACACCGAGCCCGGCCTGCAGGGCGACCGCTCCTCGGCAGGCACCAAGCCTGCAACCGTGGAAACCGGCTACGAAATCCAGGTTCCGCTGTTCGTGGAGCAGGGCACCAAAGTCAAGGTTGATACCCGCGATGGCAGCTACCTGGGCCGGGTCAACGACTAGTGAGCGCACGCGGTAAAGCCCGTAGCAGGGCACTTGAAGTACTTTTCGAGGCGGAGCAGCGTTCCGTTTCGGCTTTCGACGCGCTCAAGGCGCGTCGGGAGAAGACGGATCTCGTCATTAACCCTTACACGATGGAAATCGTTGAGGGTGTCGTCTCCATGCAGCCAACCATCGATGAGTTCCTGCAGACCTATGCCCAGGGCTGGACGCTGGAGCGGATGCCTTCGGTAGACCGCATCATCCTCCGCATTGGTGCCTGGGAGCTCCTCTACAACGACGAAGTCCCGGACGGAGTGGCAGTCAGCGAAGCTGTGGCCCTCGCCAAGACGATGTCCACGGACGAATCACCGGCCTTCATCAACGGCTTGCTCGGCCGGCTCCAGAAGCTCAAGCCGTCACTGCTCGCGTAGGAGCACTGCCGGACTGCTTCAGGCCCGAAAGGGCCGAGTCGAAATGGCTAAGTCTCAATCAGGCTTGAAAGGACCCGCATCCACGCAGGATGCGGGTCCTTCTCTTTCTGCTAGTGCAGCACTGCCGCCCGGAGCTCTGGAATCGCGCGAAGATGGTCAAGTTCGTCCTGCTGATGAACCGGCACATCGCGGCCGCTGAGGATGCGTTGGCGGGTGAACGCCAAGGCCGTGGCACCCTTGATGAATGCCCGCATCTGCGCCGCACGTCCACGCGAGGCTGCCCAGCGAACCGCCTGTCGCCTTCCTTGGGATGTTGCGAGCATTTCAACTTCGGCTGGCGTGAACCATCCGGCCCTGGCATATTCGAGCAGCCGCTGGCGCGTGAGTTTGCCTTCGGCAAGGCGCAGGAAAATGATGCCGAGGGCCGCGATCAGGAAGATCGGCACCTGCACCACGAAGTAGTCCAGCAGGAAGTCCTGGCCCATGCTGTTCCACCGGTTGTGCAGGAACATGGCCGGCAGGAGACCGATGGCGAAGGCCAGCACTGCATAACCGGAATGCCATCTCCGGGCGGCGAATCCCATAATCAGGCCGGTTGTCCCCGTGAAAATGGCGTGGGCGAAGGGTGACATGACACCGCGAAGGATAAAGATGCGGACAAGGTCCGTGCCGGGCTCCGATGAGGAGGCGATCTCACGGCCGAAGTAGAGGATGTTCTCGGTGAAGGCGAAGCCGGCGGCAATGGTAAAGGCAAAGACCACACCATCCACGGGACCATCGAAATATTTCCGGGCGCCAAGGATGAGAAGCAACAGGCCAAGCGATTTGGTGAATTCCTCCACGATGGGAGCCTGGACCGTAGCCATGAAATAGGTGAATGCTTCTTCGCTGGTGGTAGGAGCTGCCAAGGCGAAGAGGGGCTGGATCAACAATGTTCCGGCGATCGAGACTGCAGCTCCCCACGTGAAAGCGAACCACAGCAGCCTGTTCGGTTCGGGCTCCCAACGGTCAATGAGCCGTACGGTCAGCAGCACCACCGACAACGGGATCAGGGAGGCGATGAACCCGATCACGAAGCCTGTGATTCCTGTATTGCCCAGAAGGAAGGGAACCACCAGAAGAAGACTGCCGAAGACCAATATGGCGCCTGCCACGAGCAATGGGAGAGTTCCCGGCGACCGGCGTCCCCGGGATACCGGTGGTGCCGCCCAGGTCTGCTGGGGAAGGCCCCCGGGGTTCCCCGGCGCTGGTTGGTAGTTTCCGGGCTGTACGCGTCCGATCCACGTGGGATTGGCTGCCGGTTCCAGGTACGGCCGCGGGTAGGGTTGGTGTCCGCCTGGGGGCCCAGGATGGTCGCTGCTCATGGCTTAGAGCCTATTGCACAGGCTGAATGTGAGCTTTGCACAGGCCGAATGTGAGCTTTAACTCACGCCTCGTCTGTGGCCTGGTGAGGCTGGCAGTTTCCGCTGTGGTAGTTTTGGAAGGCAAATATTCCTTTTTTAATTCCGTCCCGTGAGGCGGGGAAAGGGGAGACGAGCGAATGACTGAAGTCACTTCAGCGCAGGTTCCGTCGCGGGTTGTTCTCAACCAAGCGGACATCGATCGCGCGCTGACTCGTATCGCCCATGAGATCCTCGAAGCCAACAAAGGTTCGCAGGATCTGGTTCTTCTGGGCATTCCCAGCCGCGGTTATCCCTTGGCCGTGCGGCTCGCCAACAAGATCGCTGCGGCTGACCCCAGCGTCAACGCGGAAACGATCGTCGGGCAACTCGACGTCACCATGTTCCGTGACGACCTTTCGCACCAGCCCACCAGGCCGCCCCACCACACACGCCTGCCACTGTCCGGTATCGACAACAAGGTTGTTGTCCTCATTGATGACGTCCTGTATTCGGGCCGCACCATCAGGGCAGCGCTTGATGCCTTGGTGGACCTTGGCCGTCCCAGGATTGTCCGCCTCGCCGTCCTGGTGGACAGGGGCCACCGCGAGCTTCCCATCCGGGCGGACCACGTAGGCAAGAACCTGCCCACTTCCTCCGCGGAAAAGGTCCGCGTCCACCTTGAGGAAATCGACGCCGTGGACGGCGTCCCGGTCAACGAAGTAGTAATCGAGGCCGGAAAGTGAAGCACCTCCTCTCCACTGAGAACCTCAGCGCCTTCGACGCCATCCGCGTGCTGGACACCGCCGAAGAAATGTCGGCGGTGGGCGACCGCGAGGTCAAGAAGCTCCCTGCCCTCCGCGGCCGCACAGTAGTGAACCTCTTCTTTGAGGACTCCACCCGTACCCGGATCTCCTTCGAAGCTGCAGCAAAGCGGCTTTCAGCCGATGTCATCAACTTCGCCGCCAAAGGCTCCTCGGTTTCCAAGGGCGAGTCCCTCAAAGACACAGCGCAGACGCTGGCCGCCATGGGCGCGGATGCGGTGGTCATCCGTCATTGGGCTTCCGGTGCTCCGCACCGGCTTGCCGCCACGGACTGGATCGACGCCGCAGTGATCAACGCAGGCGATGGTACCCACGAACACCCCACGCAGGCGCTGTTGGATGCGTTCACTATGCGTCGCCACTGGTCCCAGCTGAACGGGACGAAATCCAGCGGAGCGGACCTTCGAGGCATGCGTGTGGCGATCGTCGGAGATGTCCTGCATTCCCGCGTGGCCCGGTCCAACGTTTGGTTGTTGCGCACGCTGGGTGCCGAGGTCACGTTGGTGGCGCCACCCACACTGCTGCCGATCGGCGTCGAGCACTGGCCCTGCAAGGTCAGCTACAACCTGGACGAAACGCTGGAAGCGGGCGTCGACGCCATGATGATGCTGCGCGTCCAGGGTGAGCGCATGCATGCCTCGTTCTTCCCGTCTACCCGAGAGTACTCACGGCGCTGGGGCTTCGACGACGCCCGGCTTCGGGCACTGGATGACCTTGGCATGAAAGACACCATCATCATGCACCCCGGCCCCATGAACCGTGGCCTGGAAATCTCCTCAGCCGCCGCCGATTCGCCCCGCTCAACAGTGCTTGCACAGGTACGGAACGGTGTTTCAGTGCGCATGGCGGCCCTTTACCTGCTGCTCTCCGGGGATTCCCGCGAAGCAACTGCCGCAACGGCAGCGACCACCCACGCTGTAAGCCAGCCCACCAAGGAGAGCAACTGATGGCCGAGAACACGTACCTAATCCGCGGGGCCGCCATTCTCGGCGGCGAAGCCGAAGACCTGCTGATCCGCGACGGCATCATCGCCGCTCGGGGCAAGGACCTCCACGACGACGACGCCACCGTGATCGACGGCACGGGCCTGGTTGCCCTCCCCGGCATGGTTGACGTGCACACGCACTTGCGCGAGCCCGGCCGCGAAGATGCGGAAACGGTCGAAACCGGCACTCGTGCCGCGGCTCTTGGTGGCTTCACGGCCGTCCACGCCATGGCCAACAGCAACCCCGTTGCAGACACGGCAGGCGTCGTCGAACAGGTCCACAGCCTCGGCCGCGCATCGGGCTGGGTGGACGTGCGCCCCGTTGGCGCCGTCACGGTGGGCCTGGCCGGTGAACAACTTGCCGAACTGGGTGCGATGGCGGATTCCCGCGCCCAGGTGCGGATGTTCTCCGACGACGGCATCTGCGTGCACGACCCCGTGCTGATGCGCCGCGCGCTGGAGTACGTCAAAGCGTTCGACGGCGTGGTGGCCCAGCACGCGCAGGAACCCCGCCTTACCGCAGGGGCACAGATGAACGAAGGCGCCGTCTCGGCGGTGCTGGGTCTTGCCGGTTGGCCGGCCGTGGCGGAGGAAAGCATCATCGCCCGCGACGTCCTGCTCACGCAGCATGTGGGTTCCCGCCTCCACGTTTGCCACGTCTCCACCGCTGGATCTGTTGAAATCGTCCGCTGGGCCAAAGCCCGGGGAATCAACGTCACGGCCGAGGTCACGCCCCACCACCTGCTCCTCACTGACGAACTGGTCCGCAGCTACGATCCCGTGTACAAGGTCAACCCGCCGCTGCGTACGGATGCCGACGTCCAAGCGCTCCGCGAAGGCCTCGCCGACGGCACGATCGATGTCGTCGGCACGGACCACGCCCCGCACCCCAGCGAGCACAAGGAATGCGAGTGGGCGCAGGCGGCCATGGGCATGACCGGCCTGGAAACGGCACTGTCCGTGGTTCAGGAGACCATGATCGAAACCGGACTCATGACGTGGGCAGACTTCGCCCGGGTCACCTCCTTCACCCCGGCAATTATTGGCCGCGTAGCGGACCAGGGCCGGCCGTTGGAGGAAGGCGAGCCCGCCAACGTCATCCTGGTGGACCCGGCTGCCCGCTGGACGGTTGACCCCCATAAGATGGCCACCATGGGCCGCAATTCACCGTTCAAGGGCAAAGAGCTGCCCGGATCCGTGGTCGCAACCTTCTTCAAGGGCCACCCCACCGTTCTCAACGGCAAGCTCAACACTCCGTACAGGTACGCCGGAAACTACCCAACCCCGGATGCCGCCGGGGCAGTCAGCGGTAGCTGATGAACAACCAGACACTCACTGTGCTCATCACGGTGCCGTTGATCATCGTCGTCCTGATGATGATCTGGATCGGGTGGCGGAACCGGCTCAGGCGACAAGCCGACGTCGAACGCCTCCCGGAGGTGCCACAGCGGCTGACACCGGCCACGGTCGTAGCGGAGGGCCAGTACGTTGCCACTACCACGGCAGGGGACTGGCTGGACCGCATCGCAGTGCAGGGCCTTGGAATCCGCACCAACGCGGAACTGAGCGTCCACGCTGAAGGCATCTTGTTCGACCGCTCAGGCGCCGCCCCGGTATTCATCCCGCGCTCCGCGGTGGCTGACAGCCGCCAAGCAGCCGGCATGGCCGGGAAGTTCGTGGAAAAAGACGGACTCCTGGTCATCAGTTGGAAGCTGGGCGGCAAGGAACTGGATACCGGGTTCCGGACCAGGCATGCAGCCGACAAAGAGCTCCTCCTCGAAGCCATCCAAGAATTGATCTCCGCAGCCCCTCAGGCAGATGCCGATAGTGGAAAGTAATAAAGTGACGGACAGTAAAGCAGCCACCACACCCACCCCCTCAGCAGCAGTACTGGTGCTCGAAGACGGCCGCATGTTCCGCGGCCGTAGCTACGGCGCCCAGGGAACGGCCCTCGGTGAGGCCGTCTTCGCCACCGGAATGACCGGCTACCAGGAGACCATCACCGATCCTTCCTACGCCCGCCAGCTCGTGGTGCAGACCGCACCCCACATCGGCAACACGGGCGTCAACAGCGAGGACGCTGAGTCCCGCCGCATCTGGGTGGCTGGCTACATTGTGCGCGATGCCGCCCGCCGCCCCTCCAACTGGCGCTCGGAACGCAGCCTCGATGACGAACTCGTCGAGCAAGGCATCGTGGGCATCCAGGGCGTCGATACCCGTGCCATCACCCGCCACCTCCGCGAGCACAAGACCATGCGCGCAGGCATCTTCTCGGGTGCGGCCGCACAGGCATCGGACAAGGAGCTCCTGGACGCAGTGCTGGCAAGCGCTCCCATGGAAGGCGCAGCGCTGGCTGAAGAGGTCTCCATTGACGAGGCTTACGTCGTGGAACCCAAGGACCACGGCTGGGAAGGCGAGCCCAGGTTCTCCATTGCCGCCGTCGACCTCGGCATCAAGGCCATGACCCCGGTCCGCTTCGCCGAACGCGGCGTGCGGGTGCATGTCCTTCCGGCGACGTCCACCCTGGAGGAGGTCAACGCGGTCAACCCGGACGGCTTCTTCATGTCCAACGGTCCGGGTGACCCCGCTACCGCAGACCACCAGGTTTCACTCCTGCGTTCGGTGCTGGACGAGAAACTGCCGTACTTCGGCATTTGCTTCGGAAACCAGATCCTGGGCCGCGCCCTCGGCTTCGGCACCTACAAGCTGCGGTACGGCCACCGCGGCATCAACCAGCCGGTGATGGACCGCCGCACGGGCAAGGTCGAAATTACCTCGCAGAACCACGGCTTCGCCGTCGACGCCCCGCTGAACGGTGCCACTATCGCCCCCGAGGAGCGTTATGGCCGCGTCGAAGTCAGCCACGTCTCCTTGAATGACGACGTCGTTGAAGGCCTTGCGTGCCTGGACATCCCGGCGTTCTCGGTCCAGTACCACCCCGAGGCCGCGGCTGGCCCGCACGATGCTGCATACCTCTTCGACCGCTTTATCGACCTCATGGCCGAAACCAAATCGGCCACCTCCGGCGCCGCCAACACCACCGACTCCAAGACTGAGGACAAGAAGTAATGCCCAAGCGTACAGATCTCAAGAGCGTCCTTGTCATCGGTTCCGGCCCCATCGTTATCGGCCAGGCAGCCGAGTTCGACTACTCCGGCACCCAGGCTCTCCGCGTCCTCAAGGAGGAAGGCCTCCGGGTCATCCTCGTGAACTCCAACCCCGCCACGATCATGACGGACCCCGAGTTCGCCGATGCAACCTACGTTGAGCCCATCACGCCCGAGGTCGTTGAGAAGATCATCGCCAAGGAGCGTCCGGACGCCATCCTGCCCACCCTGGGTGGCCAGACGGCCCTGAACACTGCCATCGCATTGGACAAGAACGGTGTGCTGGAGAAGTACAACGTGGAACTCATTGGCGCGAACATTGCTGCCATTGAGCTTGGGGAAGACCGAGAGAAGTTCAAGGGCGTCGTTGAGCGCTGTGGCGCCGAGTCGGCCCGCAGCCACATCATCCACACCATGGAAGAGGCCTTCGCTGCTGCTGAGGACCTCGGCTACCCCATGGTGGTCCGGCCGTCCTTCACCATGGGTGGCTTGGGCTCGGGCTTGGCTTACAACGAGGATGACCTCCGCCGCATCGTCGGCCAGGGCCTCCAGTACAGCCCCACCTCCGAGGTCCTGCTCGAAGAGAGCATTCTCGGCTGGAAGGAATACGAGCTTGAGATGATGCGCGACAAGAACGACAACGTCGTTGTTGTTTGCTCCATCGAGAACTTCGATCCCGTAGGCGTCCACACCGGTGACTCCATCACGGTTGCTCCGGCGCTGACCCTCACGGACCGCGAGTACCAAAAGCTTCGGGACGTCTCCATCGCCGTTATCCGTGAAGTCGGCGTGGACACCGGTGGCTGCAACATCCAGTTCGCCATTGACCCCGCCACGGGCCGCGTAGTGGTAATCGAGATGAACCCGCGCGTATCGCGTTCCTCCGCGCTGGCTTCCAAGGCAACCGGCTTTGCCATCGCCAAGATCGCCACCAAGCTCTCCCTTGGTTACACCCTGGACGAGATCCCGAACGACATCACCCAGAAGACGCCCGCGTCGTTCGAACCCACCTTGGACTACGTAGTGGTCAAGGTTCCGCGTTTCGCCTTCGAGAAGTTCCCGGCAGCCGACAACACGCTGACCACCACAATGAAGTCTGTTGGCGAAGCCATGGCCATGGGACGCAACTTCACCGAAGCACTGCAGAAGGCACTTCGCTCGCTGGAGCAGAAGGGCTCGCAGCTGGACTTCAGCTCCGTTCCGGAGTACGAGGTGGCTGAGCTCATCGAGAAGGCCAAGCGTCCCACGACAGACCGCCTTTACCAGGTGCAGCGCGCGCTCCTGGGTGGCGCCACGGTGGAAGACCTCTTCGAAGCCACCAAGATTGATCCTTGGTTCCTGGACCAGCTGCAGCTCCTTAACGAGACCGCGCAGGAGATCCGCAAGGCCGGCGTCCTCACCGAGGAAATGCTGCGCAACGCCAAGCGCCACGGCTTCTCCGACGAACAGATCGGTGCCCTGACGCACAACAATGAGGCAGTGGTCCGCGGGGTCCGTCAGGCCTTGGGAATCCGTCCGGTCTACAAGACTGTGGATACCTGTGCTGCAGAGTTCGCTGCCTACACGCCGTACCACTACTCGGCGTATGACGAGGAAGATGAGGTAGGCCTGCACGCCAAGCCCTCTGTCATCATTCTCGGTTCCGGCCCCAACCGCATTGGCCAGGGCATCGAGTTCGACTACTCGTGCGTCCACGCCTCCATGGCGCTGCGCAAGGCCGGCTACGAGACCGTCATGGTCAACTGCAACCCCGAGACAGTCTCCACCGACTACGACGTCTCAACGCGCCTCTACTTCGAGCCCTTGACCCTCGAGGACGTCCTCGAGGTCATCGCGGCTGAAGAGCGCACGGGTGGCGTCATGGGCGTCTTCGTCCAGCTCGGAGGCCAGACGCCCCTGAAGCTCGCACAGCAGCTTGCCGACGCCGGCGTGCCGATCCTGGGCACGTCGCCTGAGGCCATTGATCTCGCAGAGCACCGTGGCGCCTTCGCCCGGGTCCTGGACGAGGCCGGCCTGACCTCCCCGAAGAACGGCACCGCAGTTTCCTTCGAGGATGCCAAGAAGATCGCTGACGAGATCGGTTATCCCGTGCTCGTCCGTCCGTCCTATGTCCTGGGCGGCCGCGGCATGGAAATCGTCTACGACGAAGCCAACCTTTCCCGCTACATTGCCAACGCCACGGAAATCACGCCGGATCACCCCGTGCTGATCGACCGCTTCCTCGAAGACGCGGTCGAAATCGATGTCGACGCCCTGTTCGACGGCACCGACATGTACCTCGGCGGCATCATGGAGCACATCGAAGAGGCGGGTATCCACTCCGGAGACTCCGCCTGTGTCCTTCCTCCGATCACACTCGGCAGCAACGTGATCGAGCGCGTTCGGACGGCTACGCGGGCCATCGCCGAGGGCGTGGGCGTCCGTGGCCTCATCAACATCCAGTTCGCGCTGGCCTCGGACGTCCTCTACGTCCTTGAAGCCAACCCGCGCGCTTCGCGGACAGTGCCCTTCGTTTCCAAGGCAACCGGGGTGCAGATGGCCAAGGCTGCCGCTCTCATTGGTACCGGCGTCACCATCAACCAACTGCGCAGTGCCTACAAGATGCTGCCGGAAACCGGTGACGGTTCCACGTTGCCCCTGGACGCGCCGGTCGCCGTCAAGGAAGCCGTCCTGCCGTTCAGCCGCTTCCGTACGCCGGAGGGCAAAGTTGTCGACTCCCTGCTCGGCCCGGAAATGCGGTCCACAGGCGAAGTGATGGGCATCGACAAGCACTTCGATACCGCATTCGCCAAGAGCCAGGCCGCCGCAAACAACGCGCTGCCCACCGAAGGCAAGATCTTCGTTTCCGTGGCCAACCGCGACAAGCGCTCGGTGATCATGGGCGTCAAGCGCCTCTCGGACCTCGGCTTCGAGATCGTCTCCACGGGTGGCACGGCTGACGTCCTGCGCCGTAACGGCATCCAGGCGACTCCGGTCCGTAAGGTGGCCGAGGGCAGCAGCGCTGAAGGCGAAGGCACCATTGCCGACCTCGTCATTGCCGGCGAGATCGACATGGTCTTCAACACCCCGTCCGGCGGGGAAGCCCGCAGTGACGGCTACGAGCTCCGGGCAGCGGCCACATCAATCGGCATTCCCTGCATCACCACCGTGGCTGAATTCAACGCAGCCGTGCAGGCAATTGAGGCACTGCGCACCTACGAATGGTCAGTCACCAGCCTTCAGGAGCACGCAGCCAACCTCAGCGAATCCCAGGCCGCCGTCAATGCCTGACATCGTTGGTGCGCACGAGGCCCAGGATGGACAGCAGCCGGTCCGGGAGTCATTTGGCTCCCGGCTGGCTAGCGCAATGGCCACCCGTGGTCCGCTGTGTGTTGGAATCGATCCCCATCCCCAGCTGCTGGCTGACTGGGGACTGAACGACGACGTCGCCGGGCTGGAGCGCTTTTCGCTCAGCGTTGTGGAAGCCGTGGCTTCCCTCGCTGCCGCAGTGAAGCCGCAGGTGGCGCTTTATGAGCGTCACGGCTCTGCGGGCATGGCTGTCCTGGAGCGGACGTTGGCCGCAGCCGCTGATGCGGATGTGCTGAGCATCGCCGATGCCAAGCGCGGTGATATCGGTTCCACCATGGCTGCCTATGCAGATGCGTGGCTGCGTGACGGTTCGGCCTTGGCCGCGGACTCGGTGACCTTGAGTCCCTACCTCGGCTTCGAGTCCTTGCGTCCGGCGTTGGACCTTGCTGCGCAAAATGGCAGGGGAGTCTTTGTGCTCGCATTGACATCCAATCCGGAGGGAAAGTCTGTCCAGCACGTTGGCGGAAGCAATTCCGTCGCTCGGGGGATCGTTAATGCGGCCGCATCCGAGAACCAGCGGTACTCGGGTGTCCTGGGTTCAGTGGGACTTGTTGTGGGCGCCACCATAGGTTCTGCACTCAAGGATCTGGACATCGACCTCGGCCCGGTCCGCGGAGCTATCCTGGCGCCCGGCTTGGGGGCGCAGGGTGCTACGCCGGCGGATCTCCGCTCGACCTTCGGCGCAGCCTATCCAACAGTGCTGGCTACGTCGAGCCGGGGCATCCTTGCCGCCGGTCCAACGAGTGCTGCGTTGCGGGCGGCTACCCAGGAAACGCTGGACAGCCTGCGGGCGGAATGATTCGCTGGCGCCTCATTGCGCAACCCGCCGCCTGCCGGTAGGTTCAGGATCAGTTTCGCGTGACGTGAATCACAAATCCGATCTGACAGGGGTTTGGCCGTGGGTCTGAAAGAGCTGACACCGCAGGAGCGTTCCGATGCTTTGGATAAGGCTGCAAAGGCGCGCGCTGTGCGGGCCGCAGCCAAAGAACGGCTCAAACGCGGTGAAGTGAGCATTGCTGAGCTGATCTCTTCAGGCACTACGGATGAAGCCATTGCGCGGATGCGGGTAGTGGAGCTCCTGGAGGCACTCCCGGGCATAGGACCTGTACGTGCGGCCGGGATCATGGCGGAGATAGGTATCGCCGGATCCCGGCGCATCAGGGGCTTGGGCATTCACCAGGCCCGGGCGCTGGTAGATTTTATGGATACCCAGCAAAGCGTTTGACGCATCTCCCCGAAGGAATCCGTGAGCAAGAAACCTGGACTGACTGTCCTCGCAGGCCCAACTGCTGTTGGCAAGGGAACCGTATCCACCTACATCAGGGACAACTATCCAGAAGTTTGGCTTTCCGTCTCCGCCACCACCCGTGCGGCGCGTCCAGGGGAGAAGGACGGGGTTCACTACTTCTTCAAGTCCGCCGACGAGTTTGACTCACTGGTAGCCGATGGCGAACTCCTGGAGTGGGCCGTGGTCCACGGCCACAACCGCTACGGTACGCTCCGGAGCACCGTCAATGCTGCGATTGCGGAGGGGAAATCGGTACTGCTCGAGATTGACCTCCAAGGTGCACGGCAGGTAAAGGCTGCTGTGCCGGATGCCAAGTTCGTCTTCCTGGCACCGCCCAGTTGGGAAGAAATGGTGCGGCGGCTTGTTGGTCGCGGCACTGAATCTGCCGAGGAACAGCAGCGCAGGCTGGAAACCGCTAAACTGGAACTTGCTGCTGAACCGGAGTTTGACCACACCGTCATTAATGACGACGTTCGCCGGGCAGCGGACGAGCTTGTTTCACTCATGGGGCTAACCCCGCACGAGCGCTAAGCGCTTGCACTTGTCGGCCCGCTAGAATTTGGAGAATTCGTGTCCACGAACCTTGAAGGCATCATCAACCCGCCGATCGATTCGCTGCTTGAGGCTGCCGATTCCAAGTACGGACTGGTGATCTTCGGCGCCAAGCGTGCCCGCCAGATCAACGCCTACTACGCCCAGCTGCACGAGGGCCTCTTCGAGTACGTCGGTCCCTTGGTAGACACCAAGCTGAACGAGAAGTCATTGTCGATCGCCCTCCGCGAGATCAACGAAGGCCTCCTGGTTTCCACGCCGATCGAGCCCGCAGAATAAAACAGACTGCCTGTTGACGGAGGTCACGTGCGCATAGTCCTCGGAGTCGGGGGAGGGATCGCAGCCTACAAGGTTGCATCGCTCCTCCGGCTTTTTACTGAAGCCGGACACCAGGTGACGGTGATCCCAACCGAAGCAGCCACCCGTTTCGTCGGTGTTGCCACGTGGGAGGCGCTCTCCGGGAATCCGGTCAGCAACAGCGTCTTTGACGACGTTGAGAAGGTCAACCATGTGCGTCTGGGCCACGAGGCTGACTTGATCGTCGTCGCGCCGGCTACGGCAGATCTCCTCGCAAAGGCGGCAACCGGCCAGGCCGGCGACCTCCTCACGAATACGCTCCTTATGGCGCACGGGCCGGTGCTGTTCGCTCCGGCGATGCACACTGAAATGTGGCAGCATGCAGCAACCCAGGCCAACGTGGAAACCTTGCGGAGTCGAGGCGTCACAGTCCTTGAGCCAGCCAGCGGCCGCCTGACCGGTGCTGATTCCGGTCCGGGCCGCTTGCCCGAACCGGAGGCAATTTTCACGGCAGCCATGGCATTGGCCGAGGCCGCTACTGAGGCGGATTCGCCCCAGGCTGTGCCGGCAACCCATGCTTCCCTTGCTGGCCGAACGGTGACGATTTCGGCTGGTGGGACCAGGGAAGCGTTGGACCCGGTGCGTTTCCTGGGTAACCGCTCGTCAGGCAAACAGGGTGCGGCCCTGGCAGCGGCTGCGTTGGCTGCCGGTGCAACCGTTCGTTTCCTTGCCGCGCATATGGACGTCGAGCCGCCCGCCGGCGTCGAGCTTGTCCGCGTTGAGTCCGCCCTGGAACTGCGTGAGGCAGCGCTGAAAGCTGCGGTGGATTCCGACGTCGTCATCATGGCTGCCGCTGTGGCGGATTTCCGTCCCGCGGAGGTTTCGGATACCAAGATCAAGAAGGTCGACGGCGAGGACGCACCCTTGGTACGCCTGGTTCGGAACCCGGACATCCTGCATGAGCTCGTCGAACGGCGCAACGCCGAGGGTGGCCAGCAGCTGATCGTGGGCTTTGCCGCCGAGACGGGCGATGCCCAAGGTGACGTTCTGGAACACGCCACGGCGAAGCTCAAACGCAAGGGCTGTGACCTCCTGGTGGTTAACCACGTCGGGGTTGGGCGCGTCTTCGGCCAGGATGACAACTCCGTAGTGATCCTTTCCGGCCATGGCGCCGACCCGGAGTCCGCTTCCGGATCCAAGGCTGACGTCGCCGCGGCAGTCGTGGATCGGGTGGGCTCCGAATTGGCCAGGGTTTTTCCGGCCCGGTAACATCCCCCGGCGGTAGCCTCCGCCCGAAATTCTTAGCATAGGGACACACGGCAGATGCCGCCGCCCCGCAACACAGTAAGGTGGTCGAGTGACTTTACCGCTGCACCATGAACATCATGGCACCCCGTCCAAGCTCCGGCTCTTTACGTCCGAGTCGGTCACTGAAGGGCATCCAGACAAGATCTGCGACCAAATCAGTGACGCCATCTTGGATGGGCTGCTGGCTGCTGACCCTGAATCCCGGGTAGCTGTCGAGACCATGGCCACCACCGGCCTGGTCCACGTGGCCGGTGAAGTAACCACTGACGCTTACGTCGAGATACCGCAGATTGTCCGCGAAACCATTCTCGGCATCGGCTACGACTCCTCTGCCAATGGTTTCGATGGTGCCCGCTGCGGCGTCTCAGTGTCGATCGGGCAGCAGTCCAATGACATCGCCGGTGGGGTCTTCAACTCGCTTGAGGCGCGTGAAGGCCGTCAGGAGGACGACTACGACCTCCAGGGCGCGGGCGATCAGGGCATTATGTTCGGTTATGCCAGCGACGAAACTGCGTCCTACATGCCGACGCCCATCTGGCTTGCCCACCGTTTGTCCGAGCGCCTTACCGAGGTCCGCAAGAGCGGCGAACTTGCGTACCTCCGTCCGGATGGCAAGACGCAGGTCACCGTTGGGTATGACGGCGATCGCCCGGTTTCGGTTGAAACGGTGGTGATTTCCAGCCAACACGCCGAAGACGCGAGCTTGGAGCAACTGCGCGCCGACCTCGCGAGCCACGTCATCGATCCCGTTCTGGCGGCGTCCAACCTTGACATCTCCCATGTAGCCAACATCCTGAACCCTGCGGGTGCCTTCGTGATCGGTGGCCCGGTTGGCGATGCAGGCCTGACAGGTCGGAAGATCATTGTCGATACCTATGGCGGGTTCTCCCGGCACGGTGGAGGCGCGTTCTCCGGCAAGGACCCGTCCAAAGTGGATCGTTCAGCTGCTTACGCCATGCGCTGGGTTGCCAAGAACGTGGTAGCTGCAGGTCTGGCCAAACGTGCGGAGATCCAGATTGCCTACGCGATTGGCCAAGCCCGTCCGGTCGGAACGTACGTAGAGACCTTCGGCACGGAAACTGTTGACCCTGCCCGTATCAGTGAGGCGATCAACGAGCTCTTCGATCTCCGCCCCCGGGCCATCATCGACGCCTTGGACCTCAAGCGTCCCATTTACACCAAGACGGCGGCTCACGGCCATTTTGGCCGCGACGAGCCCGACTTCACGTGGGAGCGCCTGGACCGTGTGGCGGACCTGAAGGAATTTTTCAACGCCTGATCTCCCGCTCATCTGCTTGTGCCAGCCGGTGTTTGTAACTTTGTCGGTGGCCCATGATTGGCTGGAGCCAGAGAGATGCCCGCAGTGGGTCGATCCCGCTGCGGGCATCCTTCGTTCCTGCGCGGGAAGTCGTTCCTGCGTGGAAAGCCCGCGCAATTGAGTTGGAGGTGACGAGCATGGCCGGACACGAAGCCCAGCCGTCGCTGCTTCAACCCTCTTTGCTTCAAGGTTTCCCTGACAAGCCTCCCGTCAGTGGACCCCCGTTGGCTTCAGTGAATCCCGTTGCCCGTGTGGTGCTGGAATCCTCCCTGCCACACCTGGACCGGCCCTTCGATTACAGCGTGCCCGCTGAACTCGGTAATTCCGCCGTTCCCGGAGTCCGCGTGAAAGTGAAGTTCAACGGCCAGGAGCTCAATGGCTTCGTGCTGGAACGCGTCGAGACTTCGGATGCCGGCCATCCGCTGACCCCACTTCACAAAGTAATCTCCACGCTACCGGTCCTGACGCCCCAAATCGCTGAGCTGGCTGGAACGGTAGCTGCGCGCTACGCCGGAACCTTGAGCGATGTCCTGCGTACTGCTGTTCCCCCTCGCGTTGCCAAAGTGGAGAAGGAGCTACTCTCCGGGGGCGCAGCACCAGAATCGGAGCTTCCGTCAACTGTGCCGGACGCCCATGCCTGGGGTTCCTACTCCAACGGAGCCTCGTACCTCCATCACCTCACCGGTGGCGGATCGCCCAAGGCTGTCCTCACGGCGCTGCAGGGATTCGGCCCTGGGGGTTGGCCTTCGTTGGTTGCCGCGGCTGTTGGGGCAGTCCGGGCATCCGGCCGTGGTGCAGTGGTGGTCGTTCCGGATTACAGGGATCTTGAACAGCTGGAGGTGGCCCTCGCCAAGGTCCTGCCGGCGGGTGACGTCGCGCGGCTCACGGCTGACGATGGTCAAACTCCGCGCTACCGAAGCTTCCTGCGAATCCTCAGTGGCGAAGCGCGTGTAGCCATCGGCACGAGGTCTGCCGCCTATGCGCCGGTGCGGGAGCTGGGACTCGTGGTTTGTTGGGACGACGGCGATGACCTCCACATCGACCAACGGGCTCCCTACGCGCACACGCGGGAAGTACTGCTCCTACGGGCCGAGCAGGAGAATGCAGCCTGCCTGATGGCATCGCACAGCCGCAGCACTGAACTCCAGCGCCTGGTTGAAATGCAATGGGCTGTGCCGATCGAGGCGCCCCGAACGGTCATTCGCTCCACTGTTCCGCGGGTCCTGAACACAGCTGACAGCTTTGAACAGGAACGGGATCCCCTGGCCCGGATTGCACGTTTGCCGGGAGCGGCATGGCGTGCTGCCAAGGAAGGCTTGGAACATGGCCCTGTGCTGGTGCAGGTTGCACGTGCCGGCTACGCGCCCTCCCTGGCTTGCGAGACGTGCCGGGAGCTGGCCCGCTGCAACAACTGCCAAGGACCGCTTGCAATCTCCAGCAGTTCCGCCCTGCCGCTTTGTCGTTGGTGTTCCACGCCGGCACCGCAGTGGCGCTGCAACCATTGCAACGGCACACGCCTGCGCCGGGTTGCGGCAGGAGCCGTGCGAACAGCGGAGGAACTCGGGCGGGCTTTTCCTGGACAAACGGTTATCACATCGTCGGGGGAGAACATCAAGGCAACGGTGCCTGACGCTCCGGCATTGGTCATTGCCACAGTTGGCGCCGAACCCGTGGCTCCCCAGGGGTACGCGGCAGCGCTGCTTCTGGATGGCAATTCCTTGCTCCGCCGGGAAAACCTGCGCGCCGGCGAGGACACCGTTCGGCGGTGGTTCAACGCGGCGTCGCTGGTGAAACCCTCCAAACAGGGTGGGCTGGTAGTCATCACCGCAGACGACACAAGCGCCACCGGAGCCCTGCTGCGCTGGGATGCACCGGGCTACGCGTCGCGTGAACTGGCACTTCGGAAGGAACTCCAGCTTCCGCCGGCAGTGCGGGTAGCTTCAGTGACCGGGCCAAGGGCCGACGTCGGGCGTTTTTCCGATACCTTCGAGGCAAGCGTCAAGCTGAAGTCCGCTACGAAGCTGCGCAGCGCCGGTCCGGCGCCACTTCAGCTGTTCTCCAGTGGTGCCCAGGGCGCTGGAAGTGAGGCCGAAGCAGACGTCCGCACTCTGTACTTCATTCCCTACGCAGACGCCGCAGACGCTACCCGCGCCATGCGTGCTGTCAAGGCAGCGAACGCAGCGAAACGGACAGCCGGCCCAGTGCAACTGCGGCTCGACGGCGTGGACGTCTTGTAGCCATCAACTACCGGTTGGGCGGGCACGCTAGCGCTTACGAAGTGCCACGACCTCTTCTGCCGCAGCCAGCAACTGCCGGGCGGATTCATCCCAGTTGAAGTCTCCGGCACGTTCCACGGACCTGCGGGAACGTTTTTGCCACAAGCTGTCATCGCCCAGCGCCGTGACGGCCGCAGCAAACTCCGAGGGCGACTCGGGGTCAACATAGCTGACCGCATCGGCGCCCACTTCCCGGAAAATCGGAATGTCGCTGGCGATAACAGGAGTTCCCAGTGACATCGCCTCCACCAGGGGCAAGCCATATCCCTCGGCCCGCGACAAGCTGACGAGTGCAGTCGCCCTGATCAAAAGTTCTTCATACTCGGCGTCTGTTACACCGTTGTGGAACTGGACCTTGGCCCCGTGGGGGACCATGGCCTCGAGTTCCGCCCGACGCTGGGGCGTAATCCGGCTGAGCAAGTGCAGGGTGTAATCCGGCAGGCCAGCCATTCCCCGAATCATGGTTTCCACGTTCTTGTAGGGCATGAACGAACCCATGTACAGCAGGGTCTTATCCGCCCCGGCCGAAGGGTCGCGGGGAGTCTGGCCGGGCTGCGGCGCATTGCCAACGATCCGCACGGGGCGGCGGGTCAAGGTGTACTTGGCCATCAAAGCCTCTGTGGTCCTGCTGATGGTAGCCACCACGTCAGCCCGGTTCAGCAGCACGCGCTGCGGCCAGAACGCCTTGTGGTACAGCCTCCAGAGCAGCCGTACAGGAGCCGGAAGGAACCCCGGGGGAGCGGGGTGTTCGTAATAGATGAGGTCGTGCAGCGTAAGGATCAGGCCATACTTCCGCCCCAGGGTTCCCATGGTCTGCATGGGGCATACCACGACGTCCGCACCCAAGGAGTTGACCTTGCGGGCAACGAACAGCTCGCGTGGGGACAGCGGGCTGTTGACCATCACGTAGGGCACGTCGGGAAGCAACGCGAGTTGGCGTTTGTCATGGATGAGCATGGTGACATCTGCAATTTTGGATGTTGCTGCAATGAGGCTTGAACCGTACCGGCTGATGCCATCGTGGTGGTCCGTCCTGGTGAAGCGGGCGTCGATGACAATTTTCACGCGGGGTGTTCCTCCAAGAAGGTGCGGATAGCTGCGGCCGCCGGGGCCGGCGTCTCGTAATGGATCAAATGCCCGACGTCGGGAATCACTTCCAGGGTGGCCTCGGGAAGGCGCTCCATCAGTTTGTACTGGTTGGGCAGGGTGGCGATCTCGTCTTTTTCCCCGGCTATTAGCAGTACGGGGAGGCGTAACTCCCCGGCGACGTCTGCCACGGTACCGGACACGGATGCCTTGAAGGATTCGAGCAGGCTCCTTCGGTCCGCGAAGGCGCTGAAGTAGGCATCATGCTGGCCATGGATGAAGCGGCGCAGGTCTTTGTCTTTGGTCTTGGCCATGGTGATGCTCATGACCCGGACAATGGCCCGGTTGCGCAGGAGGGCAAGTCCAAGGCGCCTTGGAAGCTTGGCGGACACCTGGTAGTAAAACACCGCGAGCTTGGTCATGATCCCTTTGGGACCCTCCAATGCGGGTGCAGCGATGGGGTTGACCAGGATCAATGGATAAATGGCGCCGGGATTCCGGGCCGCAAAATGGCTCGCGACGATGGAACCAAATGAGTGGCCCAGCAGCACGGTCTTGGGGCCCAGACCGAGTGCGGCCATGAAGCCGGAGATGAAACGACCGTAACGCTCAACCGTATGTTCGTCGTCACAGAAAGGATCTGAACTGCCAAAAGCCGGGAGGTCCGGCATGATGATCCGCATGTCCGGAAGCAGGTCCGCGACACGGAGTAATCCATGGTGGTCACCCCGAAAACCGTGAATGACCAAAATCGTGCGGGCATCCTGTGTGGGTTTGATGGGTTCGTACGTCCAATACGCTACGTTGCTGCCATCTACGTCCACATCAGAGGCGATAGTGCGGCCCTGTAGGGACTCGCTGATGAATTCAATCGGGGCATCTGCGTCTTCCGGGGTATGCGCGGTGTCCACTTTTTCCATTCGGCCGTTCCTAATTCACGTTGTCCGGGTGCGAGCCCGTGCGGTGGTGGCGTTCAA
Source organism: Paenarthrobacter sp. YIM B13468 (assembly GCF_042788025.1). Classification (NCBI taxonomy): domain Bacteria; kingdom Bacillati; phylum Actinomycetota; class Actinomycetes; order Micrococcales; family Micrococcaceae; genus Paenarthrobacter; species Paenarthrobacter sp. YIM B13468. Next base: position 132,333 of record NZ_JBHZPI010000006.1, read on the forward strand.
GCGCCGCCATGCCGTCCACGTCTGCTGCCTCAAGTTCGAAGTCGAAAACGGCAAAGTTCTCCTTGATCCGCCCCGCGGAACTGGCTTTCGGAATGACGAGGTTCCCAAGCTGGAGATGCCACCGGAGGATTATTTGGGCCGGTGTCCTGCCGTACTTGTGAGCCAAATCCGCGATCGCGGGGTCCGCAAGGACCTGCCCACGGCCAAGGGGGCTCCATGCTTCGGTTCGGATCCCGAGTTGTTCATGCAGTGTCCGCAGCCTGGCCTGCTGAAGCCAGGGATGCAGCTCTATCTGGTTAACAGCCGGGACCACTTCGGCTTTCTGCATGAGTTCTTCCAAGTGCCCGGGCTGGAAATTCGAAACCCCAATGGCACGGACTTTGCCTTCCCTGTACAGGGTTTCCATGGCCTTATAGGTCTCCACGAACAGGCCTCGTCCGGCACACGGCCAGTGGATGAGGTAAAGGTCCACGTAGTCCAGTCCGAGGTTGGCCATGGATGAATCGAAAGCGCGGAGCGTGGAGTCGTAACCGTGGTCGTCATTCCAAACCTTGGTGGTGACAAAGACGTCTTCCCGGGTCAGGGCATGCACGGATTCTCCGGAACCACCCGTGCCGAGGTTTGCCTCGTTGGCATCGCCGATTGCACCACCGATCGCGCGGCCTACGCCTACCTCGTTGCGATACATGGCGGCGGTATCGAACCGCCGATAGCCTTCGCCGAGGGCAGTGCTCACCAAAGCCTCAGCTTCTTTTGGCGGCACCTTATAGAGTCCGAATCCCAAGCGGTCCATCATCACGCCGTTGTTCAAGGTCAGCCGGGCCGGGAATCTCATATGAACGACTCTACCCATTCCGCGGCGGAAAGCCTCAGGACTGGTCACTGAAACTCACCAAGCGGCGCGCCGAGGCTTCATCGAGGATGAGGTCAGTGGCAAGTCCGGCTGCCAGGGCGCCCTGCAGGCCGTTGATTTTGGAGGCGCCGGACACGACGCAAATCCGGCGACGAACCTGCCGCAGCTGTTCATGGCTTGGACCGGTGGACCGTTCGTTCAGAGTAATGCCGTCAGATGATCCATCACTACGGAAGAACACAGTGGCTACGTCGCCCACCACGTCGTCGGCAGCCAACATGCTGAGGTCTTGTTCGTCGAGGTAACCGCCCGCATACACATGGCTTGGATAGTCCGAATCAACGGATCCAACACCGAAAATGGCGATGCTCATGCGCGCCTGCAGATCCAGGATGCGTTGAACGCTGCGCTCATTCCACATGGCCGTCTTGGTGGCCGCGTGATCGAAAAAGGCAGGCACGGGAAACTGTTCCACCCGCGCTCCGTAGGCGCTGCCAAAGCGCCGCATGATGTCGCTCGCGTAGGTGATGCCGGTTGTTTGCATGTTTCCCGCGCCGTTGAGTTGGACAACGATGGTGTCGTGCGTGACTTTCCGGGTCAGGTGCCGGCTGACAGCGCTGAGCGTGGCACCCCAGGCGATGCCGATGATGGCATTGGAATCCACCAGAGGTCCTATGGTCCGCGCTGCCTGCATGGCCACGCGGTCCAGCGTCTCGGCCTCGTTCAAGGTTTCAAGCACAGGCACTACATGGACGTCCACCTTGAATTTGTCGCGAATCTGGCTCTCGAGTTCGGGGGCGGTATCAAACGGGCTGCGGATCTGGACCTGGACCAAACCTGTTTCCCGGGCGGATGACAAAAGCCTTGAAACGGTGGAGCGTGAGGTCCTCAGTTCGCGCGCAATCGCGTCCATGGTCAGGTCCTGCAAGTAGTACATCTGTGCGGCCCGGAGGGCATCCGAGTGACGTGAGCGTCCCATCTCATTTCCTTACTGCACGTTTGTGCAAATAGCTTGACTCCATTTTCCACCTTCGCCAGATTAGTGGTGAAAGGTGCAGCGAACGTAACGCCGCGCACAAACCAAGCCCAAGGGAGCAGTTTTGGGACACAACAGGATTTCCGGTACTTCCTCTGATGCGCATCGGCGTGAGTCTGTAACCGCCTTGCAGGAGCGGCCATCGGCGAAGGTGCTGATCATCGGCGGGGGTATCAACGGCGTAGGAACCTTCCGCGACCTGGCCTTGCAGGGCATCGATGTTGCGCTTGTGGAGCGTGGTGACTACTGCCAAGGCGCAAGCGGTGCGTCCTCGCACATGATCCATGGCGGCATCCGATACCTGGAGAACGGAGAGTTCCGCCTTGTCCAGGAATCAGTGGTGGAGCGCAACCGCCTCCTGCGGATCGCCCCGCACTACGTCAAGCCGCTGCAGACCACCATTCCCATCTTCAGCACCTTCTCTGGCATCCTCTCCGCGCCCATTCGCTTCCTCACGCATAAGCAGGGCAAACCGAACGAGCGCGGCGCTTTCCTCATCAAGCTCGGCTTGAGCATGTACGACTTCTTCTCCCGTGACGGCGGCAGCGTCCCCCGGCACCAGTTCCTCGGCAAGGACAAGGCTTTGGCGGAACTACCCAAGCTGCACCCGGGAATCAAGTACGCGGCAACTTACTTTGACGCGTCCGTCCACAACCCTGAGCGGCTCACCCTGGACGTGCTTCAGGATGGCGAGAAGGCCGGGCGCGGCGGTGGCCTGCCTGGCGGGACGGCCCGCGCCAGCAACTACGTCTCATTGGTTTCCATGGGTACTGACGGAGTCCGCCTGCGCGACGAATTGAGCGGCAAGGAGTTCGATTTCCAGGCGGACGTCATCATCAACACCACCGGCGCGTGGGTGGACCTGACCAACCAGGCCATGGGAGCCGCCAGCCAGTTCATGGGCGGCACCAAGGGCTCGCACATTGTGCTGGACCACCCGGAATTGCTGGCCGCCTGCAATGGCCGGGAGATCTTCTTTGAACACACAGACGGCCGCATCGTCCTTATTTACCCCATGGGGGACCGGGTGTTGGTCGGCACCACGGACGTCGACGCCGACATGACAGAAGACGCTGTCTGCACCGAATCCGAAATCGACTACTTCTTCGACCTGATTGGCCATGTCTTCCCCACTATCAAGGTGAACCGTGGCCAGATCGTGTACAGCTTCGCCGGAGTCCGTCCCCTGCCGCGCCACGATGCAACCCAACCGGGATTTGTCTCAAGGGACTACAGGATCGAGCGCAGCGTCCGCACCGGCGAGGGTGCCATGGTTACGCCAGGCGGCAAGGCCGCCGTCGTACTCAGTTTGGTAGGTGGCAAATGGACCACCTTCCGGGCGCTTGCCGAACACATGACCAACGACGTCCTTCGCGAATTGGGTCTGGAACGGAAAGTTTCGACGGCGAAACTCGCCATCGGCGGCGGCGCTGGCTTCCCGGCCACGGAACAAGGCGAGCAGGAGTGGATCAAGAAGCACATGGGGCCTGGACTGGACGCGGACCGCGTGGCCGGCCTCCTGACGCGATATGGAACACGGGCAGAGGCCGTCATCGATTACCTGAACGCCGGGCACGACGCGCCGCTTCGTTCCACCCGGGAACTCAGTGTTCGCGAATTGGCCTTCATGGCCGAGCACGAGCAGATCGGGCATCTGGTGGATGTCCTCATTCGACGGACGTCCCTCGCGTTCCGCGGGCTGGTAACTGGCGAGCTGTTGAACGAAATCGCCGCGGCCTTGGCTGAACCGCTTGGGTGGGATGCCGCTGTCCGTGAGGCTGAAGTTCGCCACGCCCAGGAAGTGCTGCGGCGGTTCCACAAGGTAGACGTGCACAGTCTCGTAGCCTGAGGGCCACAGCACACAATGCTTGACCGTCCCACTGTGCGACAGGGACGGGAAACGGGGTAGATGGGCCCCTTGGGGGCTCACCACGCCGGGACGGTTGCGGAAGACGGAACCGTCCCAACGGCCTCTTCAACCCGCGAGGAGGCTGACAACAGAAAAATGAGGAGTCAAAGATGTCTCTTGGAATAGTTTTCCTTTCCGAAGTATTCGGAACCATGATGCTGACCCTGCTGGGTTGTGGCGTCGTGGCCAACGTTGCGCTCAAAGGCACCAAAGGCAACAACGGTGGATTCTTGATGGTGACCTGGGGCTGGGGCATTGCGGTCTTCGCGGGCGTTTTTGTGGCCGCCAAGTCCGGTGCCCACCTGAACCCGGCTGTTACCACTGGCCTGCTGGTCAAGGGGAGTGCAGAATACGCGCCCGGCGTGCCAGTGGATGTCGCCTCCACCCTGACGTACTACGGCGGCGAACTGTTCGGCGCCTTCCTCGGCGCCGTCGTCTGCTGGCTCGCTTACAAGCAGCACTTCGACGAAGAGCCGCTCGCAGCCAACAAACTGGGAACGTTCTCCACCGGTCCGGCCATCCGTTCAACGCCGTGGAACCTCATCACCGAAATCATTGGCACGTTCGTCCTGGTCTTCGTCATCCTGACCTTCGGCGGTACTCCCTCAGGTCTCGGACCGCTGGCGGTAGCGCTGCTGGTTGTCGGTATCGGCGTCTCCATCGGTGGCCCCACGGGTTACGCCATCAACCCGGCACGTGACCTTGGCCCGCGCATCGCCCACGCCATCCTCCCCATCAAGGGGAAGGGTTCCAGCGACTGGGCCTACTCCTGGATCCCTGTCGTCGGCCCCCTTGTTGGCGGTACTCTTGCTGGCCTCGTGGCCATCTGGGTGCCTGCCATCATGCCGGCAGCCGCTGGCTGATCCTGCACCCGCAGTCCTGAATCCACTACATACTCATCCACGCAACATACAAAACCACTGAGACAAGGACGTCACCATGAACCAATACGTCATCGCCATCGACCAGGGCACCACCAGCTCCCGCGCCATCGTCTTTGACCACTCGGGCAACATTGTGTCAACGGGACAGATGGAACACGAGCAGATTTTCCCCCAGGCAGGATGGGTTGAGCACAACCCCGCGGAGATCTGGAACAACACCCGCGAGGTCATTGGCTCGGCCCTGTCCAAGGCCAACCTGACACGGCACGACATCGCCGCCGTCGGCATTACCAACCAGCGCGAAACCGCGGTGGTCTGGGACAAGAACACCGGTGAGGCTGTTTACAACGCCATCGTCTGGCAGGACACCCGCACGCAGTCGATTGTGGACGAGCTTGCCAAGGATGGTGGACCTGAACGCTTCAAGCAGAAGGTTGGGCTGCCACTGGCTACCTACTTCTCCGGCACCAAGATCAAATGGATCCTGGACAACGTCGATGGCGCCCGCGAACGCGCTGAAGCCGGCGACCTGCTGTTCGGCAACACCGACGCGTGGGTTCTCTGGAACTTGACCGGGGGAGTCGACGGCGGCGTGCACGTCACTGACGTGACCAATGCTTCCCGCACCATGTTCATGGATCTTGAGACCCTGCAATGGGACCAGGAAATTCTTGATGTCTTCGGCGTCCCGGCCTCCATGATGCCCGCCATCAAGTCTTCCTCCGAAGTTTACGGACACGTCCACACGTCCCAACTGCTGCGGGAAGTTCCCGTGGCCGGCATCCTGGGCGACCAGCAAGCCGCCACATTCGGCCAGGCTGCGTTCCAGCCCGGCGAAGCCAAGAACACCTACGGCACGGGATGCTTCCTGATCTTCAATACCGGTGAAGAGATTGTCCACTCCAAGAACGGGCTGCTCACGACGCTCGGATACAAGCTTGGCAACGACAAGCCGCACTACGCGCTGGAAGGCTCCATCGCCGTCACCGGCTCACTGATCCAATGGCTGCGTGACAACCTCGGCATGATCAGCTCCGCGCCCCAGGTGGAAGAACTCGCCGCCGCAGTGCAGGACAACGGCGGGGTGTACATCGTCCCCGCGTTCTCCGGCTTGTTCGCTCCGTACTGGAGGGCCGACGCGCGCGGCGCCATTGTGGGCCTCACCCGCTTCGCCAACAAGGGCCACATTGCCCGGGCCGCCCTCGAGGCAACTGCGTTCCAGACCCGCGAGGTACTCGACGCCGTCAACGCCGACTCGGGCGTTCCCCTCACCGAACTGAAGGTCGACGGCGGCATGGTGGCCAACGAGGCACTCATGCAGTTCCAGGCCGACATCCTCGGCGTACCCGTAGTACGCCCGAAGGTGGTTGAAACCACGGCCCTGGGCGCTGCATACGCCGCTGGCTTGGCCGTTGGATTCTGGAAGGACCTGGGTGAGCTCAGTGCCAACTGGGGCGAGGACAAGCGCTGGGAGCCGCAGCTGCCTGTCGAGGAGCAGGAGCGCCAGTTGCGGCTCTGGAAGAAGGCCGTGACAAAGTCTATGGATTGGGTCGACGAGGACGTTAAGTAGTTCAAAAAAGGGGCCGGTGACTCCCGCCCGCCCGTCCCCAGTTGCTCCCTCCGCTCGCAAGCTCGCGGTGGGTCCCTCGCAGCTGGGGGCCCACCGCGGGCCCACCACACCATGGCGGGGAGTCACCGGCCCCTTTTTCGACGCATGCCGCAGCGCCGCAGCCATCGATGTTGTCGGCGAGAGAGGGGGTGGACGTGCGCTATTGTAGATCTATGCGTGCGATCCTTCTGCTTAGCTAGCCGCCCGGCAATCAACAGCCGAGCGGCCGCCCCTCCATTGTCGAGGGGCTTTTGTGTGTCCGGGGCTTACCTGGGCGCAGCAGGAGGCAAAACCGCCATCGAAGAACAGAAGAGGGCAGCAGTGAGCGTTCAGCCGGAGACAGAGACCGGAGCAGCACAGACAGCCGCAGCTGGAGCGCCTGAAGAAGGCGTCTACAGCTTCGCCGCGATGGAAGCCAAGTGGCCGCAGGTGTGGGAAGACCTCAAGGTGTTCACCCCGCTTGACGACGGCTCGCGGGAGCGTCGCTACGTGCTGGACATGTTTCCCTACCCCTCCGGTGACCTTCACATGGGCCATGCCGAGGCCTTTGCCATGGGCGATGTCGTCGCGCGCTACCTGCGCCAGAAGGGCTTCGATGTCCTGCATCCCATCGGCTGGGACTCTTTTGGCCTTCCTGCCGAGAACGCGGCCATCAAGCGCAATGCCCACCCCAGCGAGTGGACCTACGCCAACATCGACACCCAGGCGGCTTCATTCAAGCGCTACGCCATTTCGGCTGACTGGTCCCGGCGTCTGCATACATCCGACCCCGAGTACTACCGTTGGACCCAGTGGCTGTTCAAGCGCTTCTACGAGCGTGGGTTGGCGTACCGCAAGGACTCGCCCGTCAACTGGTGCCCCAAGGACCTCACCGTCCTCGCAAACGAGCAAGTCGTCAACGGCGCCTGCGAACGCTGTGGTACCCCTGTCACCAAGAAGTCCCTGAACCAGTGGTACTTCAAGATCACCGACTACGCCGACCGCCTGCTCGAGGACATGGACCAGTTGCAGGGCCACTGGCCCGAGCGCGTGCTGGCCATGCAGCGGAACTGGATTGGCCGCTCCGAGGGCGCCCATGTCCGCTTTGTCATCGAGGCTACCCAGGATCGGGCCGAGCGCGAAGTCACCGTCTTCACCACCCGACCGGACACCCTGTATGGTGCCACCTTCTTCGTTGTTGCGGCCGACGCACATCTGGCCCTTGACCTGGTCACTTCCGAGCATCATGACGAACTCATGGCATACCGGGAGAAGGTCAAGGCCCTCTCCGAGATCGAGCGCCAGTCCACCGAGCGCGAGAAGACCGGTGTGTTTACCGGACGCTACGCAATCAATCCGCTCAACGGTGAGAAGCTCCCTGTGTGGGCAGCCGACTACGTTCTGGCCGACTACGGCACCGGAGCCATCATGGCCGTTCCCGCGCACGACCAGCGCGACCTCGATTTCGCCAAGACCTTCGGCCTGCCGGTTCGCGCCGTTCTGGATACCGGAGATGAAGACCCCGCCGAGACCGGTGTGGCCACTGCGGGCGAAGGAACGCTGAAGAACTCCGGCGACTTGGACGGACTGTCCAAGTCCGCAGGCATCCCGGCTGCAATCGAAATCCTGGAGAAGCTGGGAACCGGCGAAAAGTTCGTGAACTTCCGCCTGCGCGACTGGCTGTTGAGCCGCCAGCGTTTCTGGGGTACGCCCATTCCGATCATCCACTGTGCCGAATGTGGTGAAGTGCCCGTCCCGGACGACCAGCTTCCCGTGAAGCTGCCCGAGAACCTCCGGGGTGAGGCGCTGGCGCCGAAGGGAACCTCCCCGCTGGCTGCCGCCGTCGAATGGGTCAACGTCGAGTGCCCCAACTGTGGCCGTGCAGCCCAGCGCGATACCGACACCATGGACACGTTCGTGGATTCGTCGTGGTACTTCCTGCGCTTTGTTTCGCCGGACTACACCGAAGGTCCGTTTGATCCCGAAAAGATCAACAACTGGATGCCCGTCGGCCAATACGTGGGCGGCGTCGAGCATGCGATCCTGCACCTGCTCTACGCCCGTTTCTTTACCAAGGTGATCAAGGACATCGGCCTGATTGAGGCAAGCGAGCCGTTCAGCGCGCTACTCAACCAGGGCCAGGTCCTCAACGGTGGCAAGGCCATGAGCAAGTCCCTCGGCAACGGAGTGGACCTTGGCGAGCAGCTGGACAAGTTCGGTGTGGACGCCGTACGCCTGACCATGGTCTTCGCCTCCCCGCCAGAGGACGACGTCGACTGGGCAGACGTTTCGCCGTCGGGTTCGGCCAAGTTCCTGGCCCGTGCCTGGCGCCTGGGCCAGGACGTCAGCAGCGAGCCCGGCGTTGATCCGGCTACCGGCGACCGCGCCCTGCGCACCGTGACGCACAAAACCATTGCCGATGCTGCGGACCTGTTGGACAACAACAAGTTCAATGTCGTCGTGGCACGCCTCATGGAGCTGGTCAACGCAACGCGTAAGACCATCGACTCCGGAGCAGGCGGGGCAGATCCGGCCGTGCGTGAGGCTGTTGAAGCCGTCGCTGTGATCCTGAGTCTTTTCGCCCCGTATACGGCAGAGGACCTCTGGAACACCCTGGGACACCCTGCCTCCGTGGCCAACGCCGGCTGGCCGACGCACGACGACGCCCTGCTCGTGCAGGACACCGTCACCGCCGTCGTCCAGGTCCAGGGCAAAGTCCGCGACCGGCTGGAAGTATCGCCGGACATCAGCGAGGACGAACTCCGCGAACTCGCACTGGCGTCGGAAAATGTTCAGCGCGCCATGGATGGCCGTGGCATCCGCACCGTGATCGTGCGGGCGCCTAAGCTGGTGAACATCGTCCCCGCCTAACGAGGCGTAAGGGATTTCAAGGCCGCCGGCACTGTGCCGGCGGCCGGTCACCTGCGTTGGAGGTTGCGTGCCCGAGCGAGAACCACCTGCCTGGATATGGCTCAAGGAACGGCTGTCCCGCCTCCGGCAGCCTGCGCTACCGGTTCCGGTAGCCGACGAGGCGCGTACCGCCGTCGTAAAGACTGCTGTAGTGACAGATTCGGCAGCCGCCTTGCCGGCTGACTGGGTTGCGGCCTTTGCCGCGGATGGTCGCCTCGCCGTCGTTCCCATGCCAGTCATGGTGGGGAGTGAGATCTATGGTGAGGGCGAAGACGACATCACCGAGACGTTGGCCGTCGCCTTGGCATCGGGTGCATCCGTGAAGACGTCCCGCCCCTCGCCCGGCCAATTTGAGCAGGCATATCGCGCCGCTCAAAGCCGCGGCTTCGAAGCCGTGGTGTCGATCCATATTTCCTCGGAATTGTCGGGAACCGCCGATGCTGCGCGCTTGGCTGCCGCTCGGGTTGATATCCCGGTGGAGGTACTCGACTCCCGCACCGTCGGCATGGCACAGGGCATGGGTGTCCAGAGTGCAGTAGTGGCAGCGGCTGCTGGCCAGTCGGCAGCCGAAGTTCGTGCTTTTGCGGAGAAGCGCATGGAGCGAACCAAGGTTTATTTCTACGTCCCAAGCCTTGAGCAGCTGAGGCGCGGTGGGCGCATAGGAGCCGCAGCGTCGCTGCTGGGGACAGTACTGGCGATCAAGCCGATACTCGCGGTCGACGGCGGTAGGATCGTTCCGCTGGAAAAGGTCCGTTCCGCTATCCGGGCCGTAGCCCGGCTCGAGGAGATTGTGGCCGCTGATGTTGCTTCAAGACCTGCTGGTCAGCAACGGTTGGCAGTTCACCATTTCGGTAACCAGTCAGAGGCCGAAGCGTTGGCCGAACGGCTGCGGGACAAATGCCCGGATTGTCCACCCGCTCAGATCAGTGCCTTGCCGGCAGTCCTCGCGGCGCACGCCGGGTTGGGCGTTCTAGCGGTGATCGTGGGGGAGAGCAGCACGCCCACGTGAGCTTATCCACATAGCCTAAGAGGCCCACTCCGCTCCCATCAGGTCCGTCATAGGCTCGAACCATGCCACGCTGGAATCGGGATGCGTCCCCAGACGCTGCAGCGCTGGCAGCCAGGCGACGCTTTGCGTCGGGACTGAACCCCCCGGGGGATCCGGCACCCTTGCTTTCCATTCCGCCGTTGGACCACGTTGGTCCGGACGACACGGCTACCGACCCCCTTCATGCTCAAGAGACGATGGCGGCGCGGACTCGGTGGCGAACGTCGTGGAGGGTAGCAGTTGCCATTTTCATCATTGGTGCCGCCTGCGCAGTATGGTTCCTTATTCAAGCGGCCACTGGTCAGCCCACCATGGAACCCCTCAGTGAATCGGTATCGGCCGATGGAAGCGTGCCGGAAGATGGCGGGCCCAATTCCGCTGGACCCACGACGCCATCACAAAACACGAAGATGCTGTTGGTCCACGTTGCCGGCGCAGTACATAAACCCGGGGTCGTTTCGCTTCCCGAAGGAAGCCGGATCTTTCAGGCGATCGATGCCGCAGACGGGGCAACTGCCAGCGCTGACCTAAATGGCCTTAACCTCGCAGAAGTAGTCACAGATGGGGCAAAGATCCATGTTCCGGCTGTAGGGGAGGCGTCCATGGGCGGGACGTCCCAGGGAACGGGGACCGGGATCGGCACCGGTGGGCCGGCTGGGACCTCCGCCACCCCGGGATCCGGAGGAGCAAAAGTTAACATCAACACTGCAACAGTGGAGGAGCTCGGGACACTGCCCAGGGTGGGTCCGGTGATGGCCCAGCGCATCGTAGATTGGCGCAAAGAGCACGGTGCGTTTGCCTCAGTGGACGAGTTGGATGCCATTGATGGCATCGGGCCCAAGCTTATGGAGTCGCTCCAGGACTTGGTGACGGTGCAGGGTGGCTGAGGATTCAGACGACGATCGGTTGCTGAGGCGTCTGGATCTCCGGTTGGTCCCCGCCGTGTTTCTCACATGGGCCACGGCACTTGCTGGCAGTGTTTTCGCCGCTGCGTGGTCGGCGGCTATGGGTGCGGCCCTTGCCGCTGCCGCCATCGCTTTGCTGCTGTATTCGCGCCTGCGGGCAACGGGGGCCTCACGTGCCAGGACAGTTCCGGCCACTCTCGCCTTGGCCTGTGTGCTTGGTGCCGTGGCTGCCGGGCATTGTGCCCTGGCTGCGGGCAAGCGGGACCAAGGACCCCTCGCTGCGGCCGTCGACGCTCACGCCGGTGTGGTCATCCAGATCCGGGTCACGGGCAGCCCTTCTGCTGTACCCCAGCCCGCGCATTCCAGCGACACCCGGTGGTCGGTTCCCGCGAGTCTGGACAGCCTCACCACCGAAGGGAACGTGATTCGGGGTTTTGCCGCCCTTGTCGTCATCGGTGACGACGCGTGGCAGGACATAAGCCCCGGACAGCGTGTGAGAACAACTGGCACGCTCAAGGAAATCCGGCCCGGACAATCAGAAGCGGCGATACTGACAGCCTCCAGCGGACCGGTTGTGATGGACTCTGCCTTCGATCTGCAAGACCCGGCCGCCAAGCTGCGCGAGCAGTTACGGGATGCCGCAGGTTGGTTGCCTCCCGACGCCGCCGGGCTGCTGCCAGGCATGGTGACCGGTGATACCAGCTCGCTTCCGGAGAGCCTGGAAGCGGACATGAAATCGACCGGAATGGTCCATTTAACGGCGGTCAGCGGCGCGAATTGCAGTCTCATTTTGGGCGGCTTCATCCTGGTTGCGAGGTGCCTCAGACTGACACGTCCTCTGGCCGCTGCGTTCGCCGGCTGTGGGCTTGCCGCCTTCGTAGTGTTGGTGGGACCGGAGCCCAGTGTCTTGCGGGCAGCCGTGATGGGATTTGTCGGGATGGTTGCATTGACGGGCGGATTACGGGGGAGGCCGCTAACTTTCCTCTGCTTGGCAACTGTTGTTCTTCTGCTGCTGGATCCCACTCTTGCCAGCAACTTTGGCTTTCTCCTCTCCGTTCTGGCCACGCTTGGCATCGTGCTGCTTGCCAGCCGTATTGCGTCGTGGTTTCCTCACGTGATTCCAAAATGGTTGGCTGTGGGGGTCTCCGTGCCGCTGTCCGCGCAAGTGCTGTGTGGGCCGATCATCGTGGCACTCCAACCGCAGTTCTCACCGTATGCGCTTCTTGCAAACGTGATCGCTGGTCCGCTCGTGGCTCCCATAACCATTCTGGGGACCCTTGCCGTGCCGCTCGCCGCGATGCATCCCTGGGCAGCCGGGCTTCCAATCGCCTTGGCGGGTGCCAGCGCGAGTGGCGTGGCGGGTATCGCGCGGTTCTTTGCCGGATTACCGGGCGCGGCACTTCCATGGGCCGAAGGTCCGGTGGGCATCGTTGCCATGTCCGTCGCTTCAGTGGTCACCATACTCATTGTCTGGACAGCCCTGCATCCAAGCGGCATGCTTCTGCGGATTAAGGTCCTTCACCGTCGGGTGATGGTTGTTTTGGAAAGACTGCGAAGGAAGTAGCGCTTATTACGCACGTCCTGATACAAGTGTCTCGGGTTGAGGTGGTTATTTGATAAGCGCCGCTGCTTGATCCATGAGCGCACCTACAGCGGCGGCACCGGTTGCGTCAGCGTTTTGCCCGGACGCTGTGGCAGTGATCAACACTCCGTCCTTGACGGCGTAGGCGATGAACGTGGACTGCGCCCTGCCATCGGGCAGGCTGATAGCCGTCTTGTAGGCCATGGTGTCAGGTACAGAGCCGACACCATCGACTGGTTTTGTCGTCATTTCCATTGACTGCCCCGCCATGGAGAGTGTGATATTTTCGCACGCCGCAGCTTGGGACTTGTTGTTCTTGATCGCGTTGTGGAGTGCGTCGGCGTCCACACCGGAGACAAAAGTAATGCCGCTCATCAATCCTCCCGCTGTGTCAACTGATGCCCCTCCAGCCGTCGTGGATCCGGCAATGGTCTGTGATGAGCCCAGGGCGCCTAGTGCCTTGCAATCTGCAGGTTCGATGGTCATCAAGGCAAGTAGTTCCTTCATCGGGTTCTCCTGGCTGGAAAGTTCTTCGCCGGAGACCGTGGTCAGGCTGGTGCCATCGGCGGTCTTGATCTGCTTGACCAAGTCCAGTAATTCCCCGTTGCTGTACCGCTTCGCCTCCGCTGCCTTCTCACTGGGCGGAGCCGAAGTTGTGTCCGGCGATGTTCCAGGTCCTGAGCATGCACCCAGCGCCATCCCAACTATTGCTACGACCCCGAGGCCCAGCAGTGATTTCTTGTACATTGGTATCCCCTTACAGGTGCCTGTAGCAGCTTGCCCGCTGCCCTCTAACACACACCTAGTAGGGAGATTCTCCGAAACGTGCCGCAGGACGGGGGAAGATCCAACCCATGGACACCGCTCAAGGTGGAAAAGTCTGACCGCAACTGCAGGGCGTCCCCGTCGCCAAGGCATGGCAGACTTGAAGTCTGCAAAAAATCCTCCGGAAGGAAGCATCTGTGGCTGCTGCCCAAAATACGCGGGCCAAGAGCGTCGCTGCGAACAACATCAGCTGGCGGGACGCGACCCCGGCCGCCGTGGTGCTCATCACCGGACCGGAGGAATACCTCGGTATCCGGGCCATGGACCGCATCAGGTCCCAAGTGCGCACCGCGACTCCGGATGTTGAACTGAGCAGGCTGAACGCGGGCTCCTATGAGGCCGGGTCATTGGCCATGACTGTAACGCCGTCTCTGTTCGGCGAGGGAAAGCTCATTGAAGTTGAGGGCTTGGAAGCCATGAATGATGCGTTCCTGGCCGACTGCTTGTCCTACTTGGCCCGTCCCGAACAGGATGTGGTTTTGGTGCTTCGCCATGCCGGTGGTGTTCGGGGGAAGAAGCTGCTTGACGCAGTGAAATCCGCTGGATGGCCTGTGATCGATTGCCAGCCTCTTAAGAAGGACGCGGACAAAACTGCGTTTGTTGTCTCGGAGTTCAAAGCCGGTGGTCGCCGGATTGAGGGCGAAGCTGTCCAGACCTTGGTCAATGCAGTGGGCGCCAATCTGTCCGAGCTTGCGGCCGCTTGCAACCAGCTGATTGCCGACGCCACCACAGCTGTCACGGCCGAAACCGTGGAGCGCTACTACGGTGGCCGGGTGGAAGCTACGGCCTTCAAGGTGGCCGATGCTGCGATGGCGGGCAACGGACCAGTGGCTTTGTCCACCTTGCGGCATGCCCTCTCCACCGGGGTTGATCCTGTCCCCTTGGTGGCTGCGCTTGCGGCAAAGCTACGCACGTTGGCCAAGGTTGCCGGAGCCCAGGGATCGTCGGCCACCATCGCCAGGAACTTGGGAATGCAGCCCTGGCTTGTGGAGCAGGCCCAGCGCGATGTCCGCCGTTGGACCCCGGAAGGCCTGATCCGCTCCATCCAGGTCATCGCTGAGGCCGATGCCCAGGTGAAGGGTGAGTCGCGCGACCCGGTTTACGCCGTGGAGCACGCGGTCACGGTTATCGCCACGTCGGCCAGCCGCCGCTGAAGCTGGCGCGTTCACGGCGGCTGTCGGTTAACCCAAAAGGCCGGCACCCATGGGTGCCGGCCTTTTGATCAGCTCAGTCGAACTGGAAAAACCTTAGAGTGCGTTGACCTTCTTGGAGATCGCCGACTTGCGGTTTGCAGCGTTGTTCTTGTGAATAACGCCCTTGCTGACAGCCTTGTCCAGCTTCCGGCTGGCAGCAACAAGTGCAGTTGCAGCAGCATCCTTGTCAGCAGACTCAACGGCGTTGGCAACGGCGCGGATGGCCGTCTTCAGCTCGGACTTGACGGCGTTGTTACGCAGGCGAGCCTTCTCGTTGGTGAGGATGCGCTTCTTCTGGGACTTGATATTAGCCACGTATGAACTCTCTTTTTAATGCGGAAATGGTCTAGAGGGTTTTCAGGTTGGCCATCGACTGAGCGGCGTGGGGATGCCTATGGCAGCCAACCATGAGTGGCCGTCGACCTGCACGGACACACAGCTATAAAGGATAGCAGAAAGCGCGGCCCAGTGTGGACGCGCTGGTCAGCTCCAGCCGTGTCGGTCCCTCAGGGCGCGGGAAACCTCCAGAAATGCCGGCTTGCTGAGGACTGCACCTTCGCGCCGGATCGCATGAGGGCTCACCCGGATCACGCGGTCCAGTTTGACTTCACTCGGCCGCCCTTGACGGTCCCATTGTCCCACCCCAACATCAACGTAATCCCCTGCCCGCCTGCCGTTGTCGTGGTCCTTGGATGTCAGCATGAGGCCCAGGAGCCATTCGCCATCCCTGCCAACCAACAGCACCGGGCGGTCCTTGCCCTGTGAGAAATCCTCTTCATACGGAACCCAGGTCCACACAATTTCACCGGGATCGGGCCGACCATCAGGCTTGGGGGAGTAGTGCAGTTTCGCGACGCCATTGAAGTCGCCTGGGTAGGCGGCGGCTCGATTTCCGACGGCGGGTTGCCGGGTTTGCTGCCGACGGGAACCAGCGGGAGCGTTCTTCCTGCTAGTAGTCGTACTGCTGCCGCCGAGCGCCTTGAGGGATCGAAGGATGAGTTTGCCCCATGGGCGCAAGTCCAATGCCATGCCGACAACGCTACCGCGATGGTTTGCCAAGCCAAGGTCCACAGCGTTTCATCTAGTCCGCCTGGAATGTACTGCTCCGGCAGGAATGTACGGTGAACGGCCGGTTCGTGGGAGACTAGAGGATCAGATGCGCGGCGTGTCCCGGCTGGCCTTTGCCTGGCCGGTGGATTTGCCGTGCGAGTGTCGACAGTAAGGATCCTGCGTGTCTCCCATGGCCCGCACCGCACCGGTGCCCGCCGCAACAGATCCGGCCATCATCCGGAACTTCTGCATCATCGCCCACATCGACCACGGTAAGTCCACCCTGGCCGACCGCATGCTGCAGTACACCGGCGTCGTTCAACAGCGCGACATGAAGGCCCAGTATCTGGACCGTATGGATATCGAACGTGAGCGCGGCATCACTATCAAGTCCCAGGCAGTGCGTATGCCATGGGAACTCGATGGCACCAGCTACGCCCTCAACATGATCGATACTCCTGGCCACGTCGACTTCACCTACGAGGTTTCACGTTCCCTGGCAGCCTGTGAAGGCGCCGTGCTGCTGGTTGACGCAGCGCAGGGCATCGAAGCCCAGACGCTTGCCAACCTCTACCTGGCGATGGAGAACAACCTCACCATCATCCCGGTGCTGAACAAGATCGACCTCCCGGCAGCCCAGCCTGAGAAGTACGCGGCGGAACTGGCCAACCTTATTGGCGGAGACCCGGAAGATGTCCTCAAGGTTTCAGGCAAGACCGGAGTAGGCGTGGAGGCGTTGCTGGACAAAATCGTCCGTGACCTGCCGGCCCCCGTTGGCAATCCCGATGCTCCGGCACGTGCCATGATCTTCGACTCCGTCTATGACACTTACCGCGGCGTGGTCACCTACGTCCGCGTGGTGGATGGCATGCTGCATCCTCGGGAACGCATCCAGATGATGTCTACCCGTGCCACGCACGAGCTCCTGGAGATCGGTGTCAGTTCCCCCGAGCCCACACCGTCCAAGGGCCTTGGCGTAGGTGAAGTGGGATACCTCATCACCGGCGTGAAGGATGTTCGCCAGTCCAAGGTTGGCGATACCGTAACCAACCTCGCCAAGCCGGCATCGGAGTCGCTCAGCGGCTACGCCGACGCGAAGCCCATGGTTTTCTCGGGTCTGTACCCGCTTGATGGAACTGACTATCCGGTGCTCCGCGACGCCCTCGAGAAGCTGATGCTCAACGACGCCGCCCTGGTCTATGAGCCCGAGACGTCCGCCGCGTTGGGCTTCGGCTTCCGTGTTGGCTTCCTGGGTCTGCTCCACCTCGAAATCACCCGTGAGCGCCTTGAGCGCGAGTACAACCTCGATCTCATCTCTACGGCTCCCAACGTGGAGTACGAGGTAACGCTGGAGGACAAGAAGGTTGTCCATGTGACCAACCCCAGCGAATATCCCACAGGCAAGATCGCCGAAGTCCGCGAGCCTATGGTGTCCGCTACTATCCTGGCGCCCAACGAGTTCGTGGGATCCATCATGGAGCTCTGCCAGAGCCGTCGTGGCCAGATGCGTGGCATGGACTACTTGTCCGAAGACCGCGTAGAGCTGCGCTACTGGATCCCGCTTGCCGAAATCGTCTTCGACTTCTTCGACCTCCTGAAGTCCAAGACACGCGGTTACGCATCCCTGGACTGGAAAGCCGACGGCGAACAGGTCGCTGACCTCGTGAAGGTGGACATCCTTCTCCAGGGCGAACAAGTGGATGCTTTCAGCGCCATCACCCACCGTGACAAGGCCTACGCCTACGGTGTAATGATGACCGGCAAGCTCCGTGAACTCATCCCGCGCCAGCAGTTCGAGGTGCCCATCCAGGCTGCCATCGGATCGCGCATCATTGCCCGCGAGAGCATTCGGGCCATCCGCAAGGACGTTCTTGCCAAGTGCTACGGCGGTGACATCACCCGTAAGCGGAAGCTGCTTGAGAAGCAGAAGGAAGGCAAGAAGCGCATGAAGATGGTGGGCCGGGTTGAAGTTCCCCAGGAAGCTTTCATTGCCGCGCTGACCACCGACGAGTCCAAGGACAAGGCCAAGAAGTAGATGCCCAGCGTCCTTCCTTTGGGCGACCCAGCACCTGCGGATGGCTTGCTGCCCCCGCAGGCGCTGGCCGGCGTCGAGCACCGCAAGTTCGGACTGTACGTGCACATCCCGTTCTGCGCGGTGCGGTGCGGTTATTGCGACTTCAACACCTACACGGCCACGGAGCTGGGTGGTGGGGCGTCGCAGGATGCTTATGCCGGCACGGCTGTCACTGAATTGGACTTTGCCGCCACAGCCATGGATGCCTCCGGCCTGCCAAGGCGCCCACTGAGCACTGTGTTTTTCGGTGGGGGGACACCCACGTTGCTCCCGGCCGAGGACTTGGCGCGTATCCTTCGCGCCGCCGTCGCGCACTGGGGACTCGAACCGGGCGCAGAGGTGACCACCGAAGCCAACCCCGACTCCGTGACGCCGGAATCGCTGAAGGTGCTGGCTGATGCTGGCTTTACGCGCGTCTCTTTCGGCATGCAGTCCGCGGTGCCGCACGTCCTCAAAGTGCTGGACCGCACGCATACCCCGAGCCGTGTTCCGCTGGTGGTCCAGTGGGCGCGCGAGGCGGGCCTGGCCGTTAGCCTTGACCTTATCTACGGCACGCCGGGAGAGTCGATGGCAGATTGGCAGCTGTCCCTTGAGACTGCCCTGTCCTACGAACCAGATCACATCAGCGCCTATGCCTTGATCGTGGAGGACGGCACAAAGCTGGCTGCCCAAATCCGTCGGGGCGAAGTTGCCGGAATCGACGACGACGACCACGCCGCCAAATATGAGCTCGCCGACCAACTAATCTCCGAGGCTGGGCTGACCTGGTACGAGGTCAGCAATTGGTCGAAAACGCCTGAACAGGCTTGCCGCCACAACCTTGCCTATTGGCGGGGAGACGATTGGTGGGGGATCGGTCCGGGCGCCCACTCACACGTGGGCGGGGTCCGCTGGTGGAACGTAAAGCACCCCACCGCTTATGCCAACAGGCTGGCTGCCGGAGACTCGCCTGCGGCTGGCAGGGAAACGCTTGACGCCGAAACCCGCGAAGTCGAGCGCATCATGCTTGAGGCTCGGCTAGGTACCGGTTTGTCCGTTGACGCGTTGGATAAAGTTGGCCGCCATGCGATGGCAGGACTGATCGCTGAAGAGCTTGTGGATCCGGGTGCGGCCTTCAAGGGTCGCCTGGTTCTTACGCTCAAAGGCCGACTCCTGGCCGACGCCGTTGTGCGCAGGATCCTGCCGGACTAATCGCCGGCAGAATCCCATGGAAGCCTGGAACTACTTAATCCAGCGCAGGTTGAGCTTGTAGCGGTGGGGTTGTCCGTGATTGACACGAATACCCGCTGAGACTGAGAAGCACGTGAGTGCTACCCAGATGCCCGTGGCGATGACTGCAAAGATATTGCCCACCACGGGAAGCAGAACCAGGATGTTTGCCAGGACTGCCGCGATGGTCGGAGGAAGCGTGAAGTTCAGGGCTTCCTTGGATTCCTGTGCCGTAAACGGTCCGCGGTCACGGAAGATCAGATAGATCAACAGGGACGGCAGGCATCCCAGAATTCCCCCGAAGTGCGCCAACGTGGCCCACTGCCGGTCTTCGCTTGCCGTCAGTGGGAGTGCGTTCGCGGGCGCGCCATGGTACTGGGGCTGGCCTGCGGCGCTGCCCGGTTCTTCAGGAGCGTTCTCTGCCACGGTGTCTTCCCTTTGCTGTAAAGATGCTGCGGTGTTGCTGTCCCAGAATACTGGGTCCCGGGTCCTCCCGGGACCAACGCCCCGTTACATCTCCGGGAAAAGCCACTCAAGGAACGTAAATCAGGACAGGGCTGTCAGGGAGTGGTGAGGAAATCGATGACTTCCTCCACCCGTCCCAGGAGTGAGGCCTCCAAGTCCGCGTAGCTGCGTACCGCACCAAGCAGGCGCTGCCAGCCGAGTCCAATGTCTTCGGCGGTTTCGTGGGGCCAACCGAAAGCGGTCAGAATCCCGGTCTTCCAGTCAGTGCCCCGCGCAACTTCCGGCCACCGCTCAATACCCAGCACTTTTGGCCGGATGGCTTGCCAGACGTCAACATACGGATGCCCCACGATCAGGACGTTTCCGGCGGCTCCGGGCACTGTCATGGCTTCTGCGGCGATGCGTGATTCCTTTGACCCCGCCACGAGGTGATCTACCAGGATCCCGAGCCTGCGCCCTGGCCCGGGGGAGAATGCGGCAATAGCTGATTTGAGATCGTCCACGCCGTGCAGCGGCTCGACGACGATGCCCTCAACGCGGAGATCGTCACCCCAGACTTTCTCCACCAGTTCTGCGTCGTGCTTGCCTTCCACCCAAATACGGCTCGCCTTGGCCACTTGGGCACGCTGGCCAAGGACCCTTACTGACCCCGATGCCGTTCGACCCGCCTGCACAGGGGAACCAGGAGCCTTTGCGGCCGGAGGCATGAGACGGATGGCCTGCCCTTCAAGCAGGAAACCAAACCCTAGTTGGAAGGACTTGGTTTTACCACGCCGGTCCTCAAGGGAGACGATGTGCATTCCCCCGGATTTCTCCACCCGGGTGACTTCGCCCACCCAGCCGGACTGGACGTCTTCAAGGACCATCCCGCGCTGGACGGCTACCTCAGGGAGTTGGCGTTTGGCAGGAGCGGACAGATCCTGCGGGCC
Source organism: Paenarthrobacter sp. YIM B13468 (assembly GCF_042788025.1). NCBI lineage: Bacteria > Bacillati > Actinomycetota > Actinomycetes > Micrococcales > Micrococcaceae > Paenarthrobacter > Paenarthrobacter sp. YIM B13468. The sequence continues at coordinate 152,793 of NZ_JBHZPI010000006.1, forward strand.
CCACGTATCGAAAGCCAAGGACTTCATACCCCTTTGTGCTGGTTGTGCTGGGAATAACTCCCGTGGGCGGTTTCAATGCTAGCAACGTGCTGGCTCATACTAGACTTGTTAGCACTTAGGCATGTTGAGTGCTAACAATTGGTCCGCTATAGGCACGGACAGTCGTCAGGAGGTGTTGCAATGAGTGAGCCACGCAAGCTTGAAGTGCTGCGCGCAATCGTTGAGGATTACGTGCATTCCCGTGAGCCTGTTGGGTCCAAGGCGCTTGTGGAGCGGCACCATCTCGGCGTTTCCAGCGCCACTATCCGGAATGATATGGCGGTACTGGAAGAAGAAGGCCTCATCGCAGCGCCCCACACCAGCGCAGGCCGCATCCCCACGGACAAGGGCTACCGGCTGTTCGTGGACCGGATCTCGCAGGTCAAGCCGTTGTCCGCCGCGGAGCGTCGAGCCATCCACTCGCTGCTTGAGGGGCCCGACGACCTCGACGACATCCTTGAGCGCACCGTCAGGCTACTGTCGCAACTGACCAACCAGGTCGCCGTCGTTCAGTACCCGCACTCCAACCGGGCCCTGGTCCGTCACGTCGAATTTGTTCTCCTGGCGCCAAAACAGGTACTCGTGGTGCTCATCGCAGATACCGGAAGCGTTGGCCAGAAAGTCATCGAGGCCGGCTCCGATGTAAGCAACGAGGCCTTGATGGCCCTGCGTTCCCGGTTCCTTGGCAGCATCGCGGGGACTCAACTGGCACTGCTGCCGCAGGTACTGCCTTCCGTGGTTGCGCTGTGTCCGCCGGACCTTCGTGGGCTCGCGCAGCATCTTGCACATGGTCTCCAGGCCCTGAGCGACACCAGCCGTGAAGAACGTATCGTCATGGCCGGAACAGCCAACCTTGCGCGCTCGAATGTGGACTTCCCGTTGAGCATCGGACCAGTGCTGGAAGCTCTTGAGGAACAAGTTGTCATGCTCCGGTTGTTGTCTGACATGGGAGATGATCCCCGCGGCGTGACAGTGAGCATCGGGCGCGAGAATCCATATGACGGCCTGGCAGAAGCATCGGTCGTGGCAACGGGATATGGCTCCGGTGCCAAGGTGGGCATCCTCGGACCAACCCGGATGGACTATCCCACCACCATGGCTGCGGTGCGCGCCGTGGCCCGCTACCTTTCCCGCATTCTCGGCGGCTGACGCCGGCCCGAGGTAAGAATCTGCAGTACAACAAGGAAGAGATACCGACTTTGAGCAGCCACTATGACGTTTTGGGAGTCTCGCCGGAAGCCACCGGGGAAGAGATCAAAAAGGCGTACCGCAAGTTGGCGCGCAAGCTTCACCCGGACGTGAACCCGGGGGAGGATGTCGCGGAGCAGTTCAAGGCCGTGACGCATGCTTACGAAGTGCTGTCCGACCCCCAAAAGCGTCGCGTCTACGATGCCACCGGTAACGAGAACGGCACTGACAACGGCTTCGGTGGCGGCTACTCCGGCCAGGGCTTCGCGTTCCAGGACATCTTCGATACCTTCTTTGGCGGTGGCGGCGGGCATGCTGGTCCGGCCTCCCGCGTGCGCCGGGGCCAGGACGCACTGATCAGTGTCCGCATCGACCTCAAGGACGCCGTGTTTGGTGTCAACAAGAAGCTCGAAGTTGACACGGCAGTGGTCTGCCCCACGTGTGATGGCAGCTGCTGCCGGCCGGGTACGCACCCGGAGCGTTGCGACATTTGCGGCGGCAGTGGCCAAGTCCAGCGGGCCGTTCGATCCATCCTGGGCCAGGTCATGACCACGGCACCATGTGGTTCCTGCGAGGGCTTCGGAACAGTCATCAAGGACCCCTGTAATGAGTGCAACGGGCAGGGCCGCATCCGGAGCCGCCGGTCGCTCACCATCAAGGTACCTGCCGGCGTTGCCACGGGTACGCGGATCCAGCTCTCCGGACAGGGCGAAGCGGGACCGGCAGGCGGACCTGCCGGTGACCTCTATGTGGAAATCCGCGTCAACAGTGACTCCACCTATATCCGCGAAGGCGACGACCTTCACGCTACGCTGAGCGTTCCCATGACGGCAGCAGCTTTGGGTACGGAACTGAGCCTGGAAACCTTCGACGGGCCCCAGGAGATCGACGTCAAGGCTGGCACCCAGTCCGGCGAGGTCATCACGCTTCGCGGTTTGGGCGTCACCCACCTCAGGGGCTACGGCCGCGGCGATCTCAAGGTACACCTGCACGTTGAGACACCGGTCAAGCTGGATCCGGCACAGGAAGAGCTCCTGCAGCAGCTTGCCAAGTTGCGCGGTGAGCAGTTCAGCGAAGGCAAACTCGTGGCCAGCGGCGGCATGTTCGCCAAGCTGCGGGACAAGCTCGGTAACCTGTAGCGGTGAGCAACCCCGTTTTCTTCACGCCCGCCGGGAGCCTGCATGGTGTTGAGCCGGGCGCGTTGTTCGTCATCGACGGTCCAGAAGCCCGGCATGCCGTCACGGTGAAGAGACTCACTGTCGGTGAGGCTGTGGACATTGCCGACGGCGCAGGAGCCCGCCTGACAGGCACGGTGGCAGAGGTCGGCCCTGGAAGTTTGTCCGTCATGGCGTCCGGTGTGATTTTCGAAGACCAGCCGGACGTGCGTTTGGTGCTTGTCCAAGCTTTAGCCAAGGGTGACCGCGACGAGTTGGCCATTGAGACGGCCACCGAACTGGGCATAGACGCAGTGATCCCATGGCAGGCTGAGCGATCCATCGTCCGCTGGAAGGGGGATCGCGCTGCGAAGGCCCACGCGAAGTGGCAGTCTGTGGTCACTGCCGCGGCGAAACAGGCCCGCCGGGCGTGGATACCGGAGGTGCGTCCTATCCTGGATTCCGCGGCGTTGGCAAAGGCTGTTGCTGCCGCGGATCTGGCTGTGATCCTTCACGAGGACGCCAAGAACCCTTTGCGCACCGTCCTTGAAGCGCCGATCGTGGCTGAGGGCGGCGGGCTGGACTCGCCGCGTGAAGTCCTCTTGATCGTGGGGCCGGAAGGCGGCATCTCGCCGCGCGAGGTAACCCGCCTCAGCGACGCCGGGGCGGTTACGGCTCTCTTGGGCCACCATGTCCTGAGGTCCTCGACGGCGGGACCCGCCGCCGTCGTACTCGCCTCCGACGTCCTGGGTCGCTGGTAGGCCGTGCGGCCTGGCAGCTGAAGCTACCTTAGCGGGCGCTGGGTCTAGCCGACGCTGAAAAGGCGCGTATCCATGGTGGATGTGTCTGCTTGCCCGGAGTCCTGGACCTGGGATACGCGCAATTCGTATTTCCCCGGTTTCAGGGTCGCGCTGAACGAGAAGACGCCGAATTGCCCCGGCTCTCCTGTGGCTTTTGTCTGGCCGGTCAGGAGGCTTGCCTTTTCGCCATTGCCGTTGTCCCGGAGGATCTGCCAGCTGACGGGCTTGGAGCTGTCAGTGCTGCGGCCATTGAACTTAACTGCCCCCGCAGGGAGCGAAGTGTCCTCCTGCGGATCGATGATCCATAGTGGCGCCACCAAGGAAGCGTCCCTGGCCATCGGTTGACCGAGCCGCACCTGGCCGAACGCCATGAAATCCGTGTGACCGTCCACCAGGATGACCACTTGGATCTGCTGCCCTGAGTTGATCAGGCCCGATGACGAAGCCGCTGCGGTGGCCGTGTAGACCAGCTGCTGCACAGCGCGCTGCGCCATACCTGCATCAAGGTTGGAATTGAAGGCATCCCGCGAAATATCAACTGTGATCACGTTCTTGCCCGAAATGGATGTTGCCAGGCTGCCTGGGTCCTGCCAAGGAGTGAAGAAGTCGTGGTCCAACGGCTTATCAGCCATCATGATCCGCAGCGCTGTGGTGACGGGGTTTCCGTCGCCGGAGATGTCCCTGAATTCGCGGTACAGGTAGACGTCTTCCTTGCTGCGGCCAATCCAGTAGACCGGGATCTTGGTGGACGCCTGGGTGGTTTCCAAGGGAGCATTGCTGGCCGGAGCTTCCTGGACGCTGACTGGTGGCGCACTGGAGGTAGCTTGGGTGGGTCCACCGTTGGCGATACAGCCGGTGAGCAAAAGGACAGCAAGCATCGCAGGCGCTGCGACGGCGGACTTTTTCCGCTTTCGCCCGCCGGGCTGATGGCTTACTGACTGCGCGATGGGGGTTTCCTTGCCTTTGCGGCCGGCGGTTGTCGCCGGCCCGTCCAACGGGCGTAGTCTCACTACCCGCTCCAGCCAGCTTGGCATATCGTCGACGGCGGCTTGCCGGGTTTGTGGGTACTGGCGGCAACTGAAACAGGATTGATACCCGCTTGATGCCGAGTTGAGACAATGTCGCAGCCGACGGAGCCCTCAGGGGAGGATGGGCGGGCAAACGCCCGTGGTCTGCCGGGCTGGCGTAGGATTGAAGGCATTCCGGCATATGGCCTGGCGGTTGAGCCAGTCCCATTGTCGAAACGATGGACCAACTGTTATCCGACCAGAGGAGAAGAGGCCGTACGGCCACCACTATGAGTGAATCCCTGAATGGGCGGCTGCGGACCGGAAACGGGAACCCAGCCACCACCGAGTTCCCGCACACCTTACCGGGCACGCGCACGGAAATCGTCACGTTCGACAACTCCGATCAGATGGTTCACTCATTGGGCAGCCATGACGAAGCCTTGCGCTACATCGAGGAGCAGTTCCCGGACGTCAACTTCCACGTTCGCGGCAATGAATTGTCCATGTCCGGTCCGTCCACGGTCATACCGCGCATCATGCGCCTCCTTGAGGAGGTCCGCGGACTGGTGGCGAGGGGGACCGTCGTTACCCCTGATGTCCTCCAGCAGCTCGTTTCCCTCCTGAGGACACAGTCAGTCCAGAATCCCGTGGATGTCCTTACCCACAACATTCTCTCGAGTCGTGGCAAAACCATCCGGCCCAAAACCTTGAACCAGAAGAACTATGTGGATGCCATCGATGCGAACACAGTGATCTTCGGTATTGGCCCGGCAGGTACTGGCAAGACCTACCTCGCCATGGCCAAGGCCGTGCAGGCCCTTCAGCTCAAGGAAGTAAGCCGGATCATCCTGACCCGGCCCGCTGTTGAGGCGGGGGAGCGGCTGGGCTTCCTGCCGGGAACGCTGAGCGACAAGATCGATCCCTACCTGCGTCCGCTTTACGACGCCTTGCATGACATGATGGATCCCGAGTCTATTCCCCGGCTCATGGCTGCCGGCACCATTGAAGTCGCACCGTTGGCCTACATGCGTGGCCGGACGCTCAACGACGCCTTCATCATCCTGGACGAGGCCCAGAACACCACCCCTGAACAAATGAAGATGTTCCTGACCCGTCTCGGATTCGGTTCCAAGATGGTTGTTACAGGAGACGTAACGCAGATCGACCTGCCTTTTGGCTCCACCTCCGGACTCCGGATCGTACGGGAAATCCTCAGTGGGATCGATGACGTCAATTTCTCCATCCTGGAGGCTGCGGACGTCGTCCGGCACCGTTTGGTTGCAGACATCGTCTCCGCCTACAGCAGGTGGGATGACGCGCACCGTACGGATGGGGCTGCCGGCACACATCACAAACGTGGAGAACGAAAATGAGCATTGAAATCAACAACGAATCCGGCGTGGACGTGGACGAAGCCCAACTGGTGACATTGTCGCGGTTCATCTTCGAGCGCCTCTACATCCATCCGCAGGCTGAGCTATCCATCCTCCTGGTGGATGAACCCGCCATGGAGAAGCTGCATATCGAACTTATGGACGAACCAGGGGCCACGGATGTGCTCTCGGTGCCCATGGACGAGTTGACGCCGGGCACGCCCGATAAACCCACGCCGCAGGGAATGCTCGGAGACATCGCCATTTGCCCCCAGGTGGCCGAAGTGCAGGCTCGGAACGCCGGACACACCACCCAAGACGAAATGCTGTTGCTCGCCACGCACGGCATCCTCCACCTGCTTGGTTTCGACCATGCCGAACCGGAGGAAAAGGAAGAAATGTTCGGTTTGCAGCGTGAGTTGCTGTCTGAGTTCCTGGGCAAGGATGCCCCCATGGAGACCATGCAGTGACCTCGCTCATCCTGGTCGGCATGGCACTGGTTTTCCTCAGTTTCGTGGCCTTGCTGACCGCAGCTGAGGCTGCGTTCAATTTCCTGCCCCGGCACGAAGCTGAACAATCGGTAGTCCGCAGCAAGGGCAAGGCCTTGGCGAGCATCCTCAAGAACCCCGTCGCACACATGCGTGCCCTGCGGTTCTGGCGGGTGTGGTTCGAGATGGCGGCAGCTGTCGCGGTCGCTGTCGTCATGCACAGTTTGCTGGACAACGTGTGGCTTGCCGGCCTGGCGGCGACTGGCATCATGGCCGTCATCGGATTCGTGTTGGTTGGCGTCTCGCCCCGGCAGTTGGGACGCGCGCATTCCGGTCCCATCGTCCGGTTTACCGCGCCGCTGATCAGGTTCCTTTGCTGGATCCTCGGACCGATTCCCGGCTGGCTGGTTGCGTTGGGGAGCGCAGTCGCGCCCGGGGCCCCCGGCGGTGACGACGCGTTTGTCAGCGAGGAAGAATTCCGCGAGTTCGTGGACCGGGCGGCGGAATCGGACATGATCGAAGACAACGAGGCAGAGCTCATCCACTCAGTCTTTGACTTCGGCGACACCTTGGTTCGCTCGGTCATGGTTCCGCGCACGGACATCGTCAGCATTGGGACGGGCTCGGACCTTGAAGCGGCCATGGCCCTTTTCCTTCGCTCCGGCTACTCCCGGATACCGGTCATTGGCGAGAACACGGACCAGATCCGCGGCATTCTCTATCTCAAGGACGTTGCCGCGGCGATGCATCGCGGCGAACCCGGACTGCAACCGCACGACGTCGATTCTCTCGCCCGGGATGTTCGGTACGTCCCGGAATCCAAGCCCGTGAGCGACCTCTTGAAGGAACTGCAGAAGGAATCAACCCACGTGGCCATCGTTATCGATGAGTACGGCGGCACAGCGGGCCTGGTGACTTTGGAGGATCTCATCGAGGAAATCGTAGGAGAGATCGTGGACGAGTACGATGCCGCGGCGGAAGAAGCGGTGGACCTCGGAGACGGAACCTACCGGGTGAGTGCCCGCATGAGCATTGATGACCTCGGGGAGCTGTTCGATATCGACCTCGACGACGACGAAGTGGACACCGTTGGAGGCCTCCTTGCCAAGGCCCTCGGCCAGGTTCCGATCGTTGGGAGCTCGGTTGAAGTGAACGGTGTGTCCCTAAAGGCAGATAGGCTTGAGGGTCGCCGAAACCGGGTCAGCCACATCATTGCGGCAGCCATGCCAAAGGAAGACACTGACTTTGAAGACCTTCTCGATGAGGCAGACACAACGCAACAGGGAGTTCCACGTGAGCAAGCAAAATAAGAAATTCGACGCCGATGACGATTTCGGTGGCTTCCACGCCGGATTCTCGGTCCTTGTTGGCCGCCCCAACGCGGGTAAGTCCACTCTGACAAATGCGTTGGTGGGGCAGAAGGTGGCCATTACCTCGGCCAAACCGCAGACCACGCGCCACACGATTCGTGGCATCGTCCACCGCGAAGATGCACAACTGATCCTGGTTGATACGCCTGGCCTCCACCGGCCCCGCACGCTACTGGGAAAGCGGCTCAACGACCTCGTGGCTGACACGTTGTCCGAGGTGGACGCTATCGGCTTCTGCTTGCCCGCCAACGAGAAAATTGGTCCCGGGGATAAGTACATCGCCGCTCAGTTGGCTGCCGTGGGCCGCAAGCCCATCGTTGCCATTGTGACAAAGACTGACCTGGTGGACCGGCAGGCACTGACGGAACAGTTGCTCGCAGTTGCTGCCTTGGGTCGCGAAGTCCTAGGAGAACAAGGCTGGGCGGATATCGTACCCGTTTCTGCCGCCGATGGTTTCCAGGTATCCACTGTTGCCGACGTACTGATCGGGCACATGCCTCCGTCGCCCCCTCTTTACCCGGATGGCGAACTGACCGACGAGCCCGAGGCCGTCATGATTGCCGAACTCATCCGCGAAGCCGCACTCGAAGGTGTCCGGGATGAACTTCCCCACTCGCTTGCCGTGGTCGTTGAGGAAATCGTGCCCCGTGAAGGACGTACGGAGGACAATCCCTTGTTGGACGTCCGCGTCAATCTTTACGTGGAGCGGCCTTCCCAAAAAGCCATCATCATCGGTAAGGGTGGCAGCAGGCTGCGGGAAGTCGGCACCAACGCGCGTAAGGGAATCGAGACGCTCCTGGGAACCAGGATCTACCTGGATTTGCATGTCAAGGTTGCCAAAGACTGGCAGCGGGATCCCAAGCAATTGGTAAAACTCGGCTTCTGACCCGGCGTCACGGCAACGGCGTGGCCTGGGCCCGATAAGGAACTTCCCAGAATCGGCCACTATGATTGCGGGGATCCACGTGTTTGAGGAAAGGTAACCGAATAGTGCGACGTCGTGACGCCCGCCCGCTGGGCCCCGGCACCGCTGCTCCCGATGCGGCGCGCCATGGGGAGGACCCCGAGGGAACCCCGCGCCACATGAACGCGCCCAAGGGGCTCCCGTTGTGGCTAAAGATCGTTACCGGCCTCGTATCGGTGGCTCTCGTTGCCGGCGTTGCTTTTGCAGCCTTCTGGTTTATCCGGCTACAGACCAACATCACCAAGGCCCCGCTTTCCGCTGCCGAATCACGCGATAGCAGTGATGCCGTGGTCAATGACAAATCGGACCGCCTGCAGATTCTCATCCTCGGGTCAGATACCCGTGATGGGAAAAACTCCCAGTACGGCAACGCGGACGATTCCACGGGCTACGGCCACTCGGATGTCATGATGCTGCTGGACATTTCTGCGGACAATAAACGGGTCAGCGTCATGAGTTTCCCGCGTGACCTCCTGGTCGATGTACCCCAGTGCACGGACCATACCAACAACCAGACGTTCCCCGCGCGGAGCGGCGTGATGATCAACGAAGCCATGGCAGAAGCCGGAATAGGCTGCGCTGTGGACACCATCAACAAGCTCACCGGCCTGGAAATAGATCACTTCATGATGGCCGACTTCAACGCGGTCAAGGAACTCTCCAAGGCTGTCGGAGGCGTGGATGTGTGCGTCAGTGATCCCGTCTTTGATCCCGACTCCGGTCTTCGTTTGGCGAAGGGCAATTCCCAGGTCGAAGGCGAGCAGGCACTGGCGTTCCTGCGTACCCGGCATGCCTTCGGCGACGGTGGCGATCTGGGCAGGATCAAGGGCCAGCAGGCATTTCTGTCATCACTGACGCGGAAGCTGAAGGCCGACGGCACGCTCGGCAACCCGCAAAGGCTGCTGCAGATCGCTGATGTCGTCACGCAAAACCTGACCGTCGATGAGGGCTTGGCGTCGGTGCCATCGCTGTTGACGATTGGTGGAAGGCTGAAGGACATCGATGTGTCCAAGGTCGCGTTCGTCGCTGTCCCCACCCAGCCCGCTGCAGTGGACCCCAACCGGTTGGAGCTCGTTGAGCCCCAGGCATCACAGCTCTTCGCAGCCCTCCGCGCCGATCTGGACCTGACAAATCCCGGAGCAACCTCAAGCCCGGCTCCAACAGCGCCCGGGGACGGAACACCTTCGGCGGCGCCTACCACCGCTGCCCCTCCAGTCCCGGCTTATAACAAAGCCATCCAGCCAGTGGCGGTCGCCAACGGCAGCGGAGTTGGGACCAGGGCACAGGAAATCCTGGCGACCTTGACCGGCAATGGATTTACACAGTCAGTGTCATATTTGGCAAACCCAGTGGAGAAAACCGTGGTCTACTACGGTCCGGACTTTGCTGATGTTGCTACGGACGTCGCCACGCTGTTCGGCATCCCGGCGGCACAGGTTCAGCAAGCCCGGGGAGTTTCGGGCGTGCAGCTCTACGTGGGTACGGACTTCGCAACGGGGACAGCCTATGGGGCGGCCTCGGTTCCGCCCGATGTGGTCAACCAGACGGCCAAAGAAGCAGTCTGCCAACAGGTGAACCCGCTCTACATCACGCAGTAGCAGTCGGCGCGGCATAACGCAGTAGCAGTCAGCTTGGCATCACGCAGTGGCAGTTGGCACGGCGCAATGGCGCCAAGGCGGGACCAAAGACGAATGGCCGGACCCCGGGTTATCCAGGGGCCGGCCATTCGTTGTAGTACCTCTACCAGATGCTGACTCGGTCCTCAGGTGCCATCCACATCCGGTCTTGATCCTTGACCTGGAATGTTTCGTGGAAGGCGTCGAGATTCCGGGCAATGGCATTGGTGCGGAACTCGTTGGGGGAGTGTGGATCGGTAGCAAGCCTGCGGATCGCTTCTTCGGTGCGGATCACCTGGCGCCAGCCGGCAGCCCAGGACATGAAGAACCGCTGCTGGCCTGTGAAACCATCCAGGACCTCAGGCTCGGCACCATCGAGGCTGAGCAAGTAGGCCTTATACGCAATGGTGAGGCCGCCCAGGTCGCCGATGTTCTCACCCAGGGTCAGTTTGCCGTTGACCTTGTGGTCAGGTGCCGCGTAGGGGGATAGGGCGTCGAACTGGGCAACCAACTTTGCCGTGCGGGCTTCGAAGGCCGTCCTGTCCTCTTCTGTCCACCAATTGCGGAGGGCTCCGCTTCCGTCGAATTGGGATCCCTGGTCATCGAATCCATGCCCGATCTCATGTCCGATCACAGCACCAATGCCGCCGTAGTTCACGGCGTCGTCTGCTTCTGCCGTGAAGAACGGCGGCTGGAGGATAGCGGCCGGAAACACGATTTCGTTCAGCATCGGGTGATAGTAGGCGTTCACGGTCTGTGGCGTCATGAGCCACTTGTCCAAGTCCACCGGCTTGCCGATTTCATCCAGGTGGCGATCGACGTCGGCGTCATGCGCCCGTTCAACGTTACCCAGGAGGTCATTGGGGTCGATCTCAACGGCGGAGTAGTCGATCCATTTCTCAGGGAAACCAATCTTGGGGCGGAACGCGTCCAGCTTCTTTAGGGCTTCGGCCTTGGTGTCCTCACCCATCCACTCAAGGGAAGAAATGCTTTCGCGGTAGGCCGCGATCAGGTTGCCCACGAGGGTCTGCATTCTGGCCTTGTGTCCCTCAGGGAAATGGCGCTCCACGTAGATTTGGCCCACTGCCTCGCCAAGTGCTGCTTCGACGACGGCCACACCGCGCTTCCAACGCTCCTTGTTCTGTGGCGTGCCACTGAGGGTAGTCCCGTAGAAGTCGAAGTTCGTGTCCACAAACTCCGAGGACAGGTAAGGGGCAGCAGAGCTGAGCACCCTCAGGGTCAGCCATTCCTTCCAGACGGCAAGGGGTTCCGATTCCAGAAGCGCCGCCGCGCCGTCAAAGAAGTCCGGCGTGCTGACCACGATCTCGCCGCGTTTGCCGGCATCGACGCGGCCGGCGTCAAACCAGGTATCCAAGAGGGGGAACAGCTTCGCTGCTTCTTCCGCAGTTTTCAAGTTGTACGTCTTTTGGGGATCCCGAAGGGTGACGTTGTCCCAGTGGTGGGATGCGAGGGCCTTTTCCAAAGCAACGATGCGGCCAGCAGCGGCTTCTGCGTCTGCAACCCCGGCGAGGCCGAACAACTTGGCGATGTATTCACCGTAGGCAGCCACAATCGGCGCAAACTTTTCATCGCGATAGTAGGACTCGTCCGGGAGGCCGAGGCCGCCTTGGCCTATGTACAGAAGAATCCGCTCCGGGTTTCCGGCGTCGGGTGCCGGGTAGATGGAGAACAAACCGGACACGTCGCACCGGAAGAGCCGGCCCAGCAACGCCGCAAATTCCTCTGCAGAACCCACGGACTGGACTTCCTTGAGTCGGTCCTGCAAGGGTTCGAGTCCTTTGGCCTCGGCCGCGGCCTCATCCATGAAGCTCGCGTAAAGTCCGCCGACCTTCTGTTCGATGCCGGAGGCTGATGATCCCTTGTTCGCGGCTTCCTCGATGATCGCCTTGACAGCCAGTTCTGCCTCGTCCCGCAGAGCGGTGAAGGTGCCTTCCAGCGGGCGGTCGTCAGGGATCGTCGTGCTGTTCAGCCATGCACCGTTGACGTGCTGGTAGAGATCGTCCTGCGGCCGGACGCTGTGATCGATGTTGGAAAGAGTGATCCCCGACTGTGGCAATGTGGCTCCTTGAATGGACGCTGCAGCCGGCGTTGCCACCGTCGCTGCGTCTGCATAGTGGACGTTGCATGAGGTGTTGCAATGTCATCATACGCACCGTGTTACTGTGAACTTGTGCGTGCGGGAATGCTTCTTCTTAGCTGCCGCGGCGAGGCCTGAAAGCTATCTGAAAGCTGGGCCACCCTCGCCGCGGAGTTTAGTTGTGCCCGGCTAAGCTTTCATTTAGATCTTAGAGAAAAGGCCAACACGACATGCGTAATGCACAAAAGCCCTCCGGTATGCCGATTCACCGCTACCTGCCCTTCCAGGACCAGATCACTGTCGAAGTTCCGGATCGCACTTGGCCGGACAAAGTCATCACCAAGGCTCCACGCTGGTGTGCAGTGGACCTGCGCGATGGCAACCAGGCGCTGATCGATCCCATGAGCCCGGCGCGCAAGCTGAAGATGTTCCAGCTGCTGGTCAACATGGGATTCAAGGAGATCGAGGTTGGGTTCCCCTCCGCATCCCAGACCGACTTTGATTTCGTTCGGCAGCTGATCGAAGGCGGCCATATTCCGGACGACGTCACTATTCAGGTCCTCACCCAGGCGCGTGAACACCTGATCGAACGGACCTATGAGTCCTTGGTGGGTGCCAAGCAGGCGATCGTGCACCTGTACAACTCCACTTCTGTGCTGCAGCGCCGGGTCGTCTTCAACCAGGACGAGGATGGCATCCTTGATATCGCCCTGCAGGGTGCCCGCCTGTGCAAGAAGTATGAAGAGACGCTGACCGATACCCACATCACCTACGAGTACTCTCCGGAGTCGTTCACCGGAACCGAGCTGGAGTATGCAGCCCGGGTTTGCAACGCGATTGCAGATGTTTTTGAAGCATCAGCGGACAAGCAGGTCATTATCAACCTGCCTGCCACGGTGGAGATGGCTACTCCGAACGTTTACGCCGACTCCATTGAGTGGATGCACCGCAATCTGCATCCCCGCGACGGCATCATCATTTCGCTGCACCCGCACAACGATCGCGGTACCGGCGTTGCTGCCGCGGAGCTCGGCTATCTGGCCGGAGCAGACCGCATTGAGGGCTGCCTGTTCGGCAATGGGGAGCGCACAGGAAACGTTGACCTCGTCACCCTGGGCCTGAACATGTTTGTCCAGGGCGTGGACCCCATGATCGACTTCTCCGACATAGACGAGATCCGCCGCACGGTTGAGTACTGCAACCAGTTGCCGGTTCCCGAACGTTCGCCCTATGGTGGCGATCTCGTCTTCACTGCCTTTTCCGGCTCGCACCAGGACGCCATCAAGAAGGGCTTCGAAGCACTGGAGAAGGATGCTGCAGCGGCGGGCGTGCCCGTGGACGACTTCACCTGGCAGGTTCCGTACCTGCCTATTGATCCCAAGGACCTGGGCCGAAGCTATGAAGCTGTCATCCGGGTCAACTCGCAGTCCGGCAAGGGCGGCGTCGCATACCTGCTGAAGAACGAGCACAACCTCGATCTCCCGCGGCGCGCCCAGATTGAATTCTCCGGCGTCATCCAGCGCCGGACAGACGCTGTTGGTGGCGAGGTCAGCGGGGCGCAGCTCTGGCAGATCTTCCAGGACGAATACCTGCCCTCCGATGAGGAACAAGCCCAGTGGGGCCGGTACTCCTTGGGCAGCGTAAGCACCGAAACGGACGAGTCCGGCGCTATGACCATGAATGCGAACCTGCGGATTGATGGCGTGGAGGTGCGCAGGACGGGCCACGGTAATGGTCCAATCGCCGCGCTCCTGGACATCCTGCACCACGACGGCGTTGATGTCCGGGTGCTCGACTACAGCGAACACGCATTGTCAGAGGGCGGCAGCGCAAGTGCGGCTGCTTATGTTGAGTGCGCGGTGGGCGAACGTGTCCTCTGGGGCGTGGGAATCGATCCCAGCACCACTACTTCCTCACTCAAGGCACTCATCTCTGCCGTAAACCGGGCAGTTCGGGACGCCCGGGCCTAACGCCTGGACCGTGTGGTGACGGGAAAATACCGTCACCACACGGTCTTGTGTCCTTCTTGGCAACCGGCTTAGTGCGAAGATTAGTTGTGGCCAATCCCTCCTCATTTGCAGCACGGTCCTACCGGGACGATGCCGTTGTGCTCCGCACCCATAAGTTGGGCGAGGCAGATCGAATCATTACCCTGCTGACCAAGCATCATGGGCAAGTCCGTGCGGTCGCAAAAGGTGTGCGGAGGACCACCAGCCGTTTCGGCGCCCGGCTGGAACCGTTCATGGTGGCCGACTTGCAGCTTATCTCTGGCCGAACTCTGGATATCGTCACCCAGGCTGTTGCCAAAGGCGCCTATGGGAGCAGCATTGCAGCGGACTATGGCCGCTTCACTGTAGCTGCTGCCATGACGGAGACGGCCGAGAAGCTTACGGACGCGGACGCCGAATCCGGCACTGCCCAGTACAACCTCCTGGTGGGTGCCTTGGCGGCGCTCAGCCGCTCGGACCATGCTCCAGAACTTATCCTGGACTCCTATCTCCTGCGCGCGTTGGCCACTGGTGGATGGGCGCCGAGCTTTACTGATTGCGCCCGGTGCGGCAAGCCCGGGCTGCACACGGCCTTTGCCGCACCACTGGGTGGAATGGTGTGTGGCGATTGCCGCCCTCCTGGCTCACCGGCCCCGGCGCCGGAAACCGTGGTTTTGCTCGGAGCCCTCCTCACCGGGGATTGGAGCGTCGCTGACGCCTCGGATTCGCGGCATCGACGCGAAGCAGCTGGACTGGTGGCCAGTTACCTGCAATGGCATTTGGAACGCGCCTTGAAATCACTCAAACATGTGGAGCGAAGCTGACTGTGGCACTTGGAAAGAAAAGCAAGACAACCCGGACACGGACTTCGCCCGTAGTGGCCCCTTATGGACATCCTTCAGGTGCCGTTCCGCCCAATATTCCAAGTGAACTTATTCCGCAGCATGTAGCGATTGTCATGGATGGCAATGGGCGTTGGGCCAACCAGCGGGGATTGCCACGAATTGAGGGGCACAAGGCCGGCGAGCCGGCACTGCTGGACGTTATGGCCGGAGCCATTGAACTAGGCATCAAGTACGTTAGCGTGTATGCGTTTTCCACCGAGAATTGGCGACGATCCCCGGAGGAAGTCCGCTTCCTGATGGGATTTAACAAGGACGTGCTACGTCGCCAACGGAACCAGCTCGATGAGTGGGGGGTCCGGATCCGCTGGGCCGGTCGCCGACCCAGGCTTTGGGGCTCGGTGATCCGTGAGCTTGAAGAGGCCGAGGAATTCACCAAGGCCAATGACACCTGCACGTTGACCATGTGTGTTAACTATGGTGGCCGGGCAGAAATTGCCGACGCCGTCTCGGCCATAGCCGAGGATGTTGCCGCCGGGCGACTCAAGCCGGGATCGGTGACGGAAAAGACCATCCAGAAGTACCTGGACGAGCCCGACCTTCCCGACGTGGACCTCTTCCTGCGCAGTTCGGGGGAGCAGAGGTTGTCAAACTTCCTGCTGTGGCAGTCCGCATATGCCGAATTCGTCTTCATGGACACGTTGTGGCCGGACGTAGACAGGCGCACCCTTTGGGACGCCGTCGAGATTTACGCCAAGCGGGATCGCCGCTACGGCGGGGCAGTCGACGCAGCCCCGGCCGCAAATTAGCATGGGCCTGCTACTTCAATACGGGTAGGACGAAAGCCAGACCGACACGTCATGGTACGCCTGTTGACGGATGGTCCTCCGCGACAAGAAGATGTCGTGCAGCGCCCCTGGGTAGCGGAACACAGCCGTTCGCCTGCCCAGGCCCAGCGCGCGCCGGGACGTCTCCTCGACGTCGATCACGGCATCGGCCCTCATGAGGTCTGACGTCCATTCCGCCTGGATCCGGGTCCGGCCCGATAAAAGGACCAGTACCGGAGCATCGATGTTGAGTTTTCGCTCTACCGTTTTATGGCCGGCAAGCACTGCCTTTGTCCAACCGGCGCGGATGGGGAATGAGGCGCGCGGACGCCAGATGGGATCCAGCGGCCACTCGCCATGGGCCTGGTTGCTGACGCTCTCCCAGTACGCAGGCATCTCAGGGAACCTGAACGGACGCTTGGGGTCCGTTCGCGCGAAGGGCTCCACCAGGTGCATGGCGATGCTGCGAACCAGGCTGCTGCCCTGGAGCTCCAGCCAGGGCGAGTTCAGGACAAGTGTCCCGATCCTGCCTGGATGGCGGTCCGCCCACAAAGAAGCAATCAGACCTCCCAAGGAGTGCGCGAGCATATGAATGGTTGGCGACGCTGGACTGTTGGTCCGGGCCACAACGTCTCGTTCGATCTCCAGTAAGGCTGCTTCGATGTCTTCGTCGTAGACAGCCAGATCGGTTGTGTATCCGGGCGTCTGGCCAGGTAACAGGCTCCGCCCAAATTTCCGTAGGTCCAGCGCATAGAAATGAAAGCCGGACGCCGTCAGGTACTCGGCCAGTTCGGTCTGGAGGAAGTAGTCAGCCCAGCCGTGCAGGTAGAGAACCACTCGTGGCGCCCCCGTGGGATCCACTGACGCCGCACGTCGCCTGCGTTGCGTGAAGGTGGAGAAGAAATCAAGGATGCCGTGAGGAGTTGAAGCTGTGACGGGCGGGGCATGCCTGATGAGTGTTGCCTTGACAGGGCCCTCCTCGTCAGGAGAAAGGGGGAGTTCCAGACGCTCGTATCCGGCGCCCAGGATGTCAGGTTGCCACAGGGATACCGATTCTTCAGTGGTGGTCATGTGTCCCCTTCCTGCCGTACCTGCGGCAAGTCACTTTCCATATATCCGCGAATCCATCGTGAAAGCCTCGCGTAGGCATCGGCCCGGACGTTGGGTGCGGACAGGAAGACATCATGCAGCCCGCCATCCACTCTTTCCAGAGTCACGCTGCGCCCCAAGGCCATGGCACGCAATGCGATGATCCCGACGTCCAGTACAGCATCCGAACGCCGCATGGACTCCTGCCACACCATTCCGTTGGCGCTGGCTGCCGATGTCAGAACCAGGACCGGGATGTCCAGGTCCAGGCCGCGTGCAACCTGTGAGTGGCCGGCCAGGACGGCGCTAAGCCAACCGGCCCTGACGGGAAAGGCCAGGGGTGGCCGGTACTTTTCATCCAGCGGCCATTCGCCTTCGGCGGTATTGCTGATGCTACGGAAGTAGAATCCACGCTCCGGCAGCCTTAAGACCATCTCGGGCCGGACTCTGGCAATGGGTCCCACCATGGCTTGTGCGGCACGCCGTACGATCGAGTTGCCGTGCATCTCAAGCCAGGGGCTGTTCAGGATCAGGTATTGAACTTGGCCTTGGTGTTTGCTCGTCCACAGCGCCGCGATGAGGCCGCCGGTGGAATGGCCCATCAGTGCAACGCCGTTGAGGCGGGATCCCGGGCTGTCGCTGCGGATGACCTCGATGGCGCGGCTTATTTCGGCGTCGTAGTCGCCAAGGTTGGCCACGTAACCGCCTGGCGAACCTGAAGTCAGGCTCCGTCCATGGTTATGCATGTCCAATGCATAGAATTCGTAACCGTGCCCTGCCCAAAACCTGGCAAGTTCCACGTTGAAGAAGTAGTCGCTCCAGCCGTGCAGGAATAGCAACGCACCTTGCGGGGCTTGGCCGTCGTGAGTGGCCGACTCAGGCCGGTGGCGGACAAGGGTCGCACGGCGCACCACACCGTCAGGTCCTTCCACGTCCAAGGCGCATGACTGGAAGTCCATTCCCAGTATGTCGGTCGACCAATCCATGCCTTCAGCTTAGACACTCGCCGCTGCATGGCGTCCCGCGGCCCTGCCCGTGAAAAGACATCCACCCAGGAAGGTGCCTTCCAGTGCCCTGTACCCGTGGATACCGCCTCCGCCGAAGCCCGCCGCTTCACCGGCTGCGTAAAGGCCCGGGATCGCCCGGTCTTCCTGGTCCAGGACCCGGGATCGGAGGTCAGTCTGCAGCCCTCCCAAACTCTTCCTTGTGAGGACGGACAGCCTGATGGCAATGAGTGGTCCGTGGGCAGGATCCGCCAGGCGGTGTGGGGGAGCCACGCGCATCAGTTTGTCAGTGGCAAAACGGCGGGCCGCGCGGATAGCAGCCAATTGGGGGTCCTTGCCCAGCCCGCTGGCCACTTGAAGGTCGCGGGCGCGCACCAGCGCGTCCAAGTGGTCAGCGCTGACCAGTTGATTTCCAGCGAGTGCGTTCATTTTTCCGGCAAGGTCATGAGGCGAGGATCCCTGAATGAAATCGATGCCTTTGTCCAGGAAGCGTTGTATGGGAGTATCGCTGCCTGGTTTCAGTCGCGAAACGAGCAGTGACACGTCCCTCCCGGTCAGGTCCGGGTTCTGCTCGGATCCGGACAGCGCTAGTTCCTTGAGGGCAATGGTGCGATTCAGGACGAACCACGAATAGCTGTGACCGGTGGCGACGATGTGCCGAAGCGCGCCAAGGGAATCGAAACCCGGAAATAGAGGCGCCGGCAACTGTTGCCCATCCGCATCCAACCACAGGGATGACGGACCGGGAAGGATGCGGATGCCGTGCTTGGGCCACACCGGATCGTAGTTGTGGATTCCTTCGGGGTAGTGCCACATGCGGTCTCCGTTCACCAACGATGCACCGAGGGATTCCGCTACAGGAAGGAAATCACCATCCACTGAAGCGGGAACTCCGCTGAGCATGTCCAACGGTGCAGCGTTGCCCGGCCATTGCCGACGCACGGTCTCGTGATTGCCGCCGATGCCGCCGGTGGTCACTACGACAGCGCCGGCCCTGGCCTCGAAATCCCCGACGGCGGATCGCGAGGACGCTTGGCCGCGCACCGCCGTCGAGGGTTCCAGTATCTGGCCCGTGACGCCCGCCACCCGGCCGGCCGTCGTCGTTAATGAAGTAGCCCTATGCCGGAAGTGCAGCGATACCCTTCCGGCCTGGACGCCTTCCTGTACCTTTGCTAAGAACGGTTCCAGGAGGGCGGGGCCAGTTCCCCACGTAACGTGGAATCGAGGAACCGTGTTTCCATGTCCCTGGGGACCATAACCCCCGCGTTCTGCCCATTGCACCAGAGGGAAGATGCCGACATCGAGGCTCTTCAACCAGGCGCGCTTCTCACCGGCCGCAAACTGGACATAGGATTCGGCCCACTGCTGCGCCATCGCGTCGTGTGGCCGGTCAAAGCCTGCGGAGGCCATCCAGTCCGAGAGCGCCAATTCAGCGCTATCCCTGACACCCAGCCGGCGCTGCTCCGGGGTGTCAACCATGAACAAGCCCCCGAAGGACCAATGCGCCTGTCCACCCAGCGATGCCGCTGATTCCTGGTCCAGGATCGCCACGCGCTTGCCTGCCGCGTAGGCGGTTGCCGCCGCTACCAGTCCGGACAGCCCTGCACCTACAACGACGACGTCGGCGAGGATTCGATTCCCATGATCTGCATCACGATCTTGTAGCGGCATGCGTACATGCTAGCCGCAGGCAAGGTCACGGGTTTGGTGTGTTGTCGGTAAACCGGAAAACTAGGACCATGCGTGTTTACCCCACCTTCTTCAAGCTCGCCTTCTCCTGGATGGATGCCGAGAAAGCCCACAAGATCGGCTTTCAAGCGATCCGCGCGGCACACCGCACCGGTGCAGGCCGGGTCCTAGCCAGGATCACAGCTCCGGATGCGTCCCTTCGAACGGAGGCTTTTGGGTTGACGTTCCCCTCTCCCTTCGGCCTCGCGGCCGGCTTTGACAAGGAAGGCCACGGAATCGAAGCACTGGCCGATCTGGGGTTTGGCCATGTGGAGGTCGGAACCATCACCGGGCAGGCGCAGCCGGGCAACAAAAAGCCGCGTCTGTTTCGATTGATTGAGGACCGCGCCGTTATCAACCGGATGGGCTTCAACAACGACGGTGCAGCAGCAGTGGCTCCGCGGCTCAAGTCGGCGAAAGCTGCACTTCAGCGCCTGCATGCCGATGTGCGGCCCGTTATTGGTGTCAACATCGGCAAGACGAAAGTTGTTGAGTTGGATGAGGCCACAGAAGACTACCTCGTCAGCGCCCGGAGCCTCGCTCCCGCCGCGGACTACCTGGTGGTCAACGTCAGTTCGCCCAACACGCCGGGACTTCGGCTGCTCCAGAACGTGGAAACTCTTCGGCCGCTGCTCCGGGCCGTGGGGGATGCCGCAGATGAAGCTGCTGGTCGCCACGTTCCCCTCCTCGTCAAGATTGCGCCTGACCTGAGCAATGAGGACATCGACGACGTCGCCCGGCTTGCGCTTGACCTCAAGCTGGACGGCATCATCGCAACAAACACCACCATTGCCCGGGACGGCCTCGTCACTGATGCTGCGAAGGTTGGATCACTGGGGGCCGGTGGGCTTTCAGGTGCCCCGTTGAAGCAGCGATCACTGGAGGTGCTGCGACGACTCAAGGACGCCGTGGGGGATCAGCTCGTACTCATTGCCGTGGGCGGCGTGGAGTCAGCCCAGGATGTCCAGGACCGTTTGAATGCAGGGGCAACCTTGGTGCAGGGCTACACTGCGTTCCTTTATGAGGGCCCGTTCTGGGCGTCACGCATCAACAAGGGCCTCGTCAAGATCCGTAAGCGCGGCGCGCTGGTCTAAGGCTTCCAAGCAGGACCCAATACGAAGACCCCGTAACACGAAGACCCCGTAACACAAAGACCCCGGACCAATGGTCCGGGGTCTTCGTGTAAGTAGTGGGTTGGGGCCTCTTTGGCGTGGCGCTAGGAGGGGTATTGGCCGCGCTTGACCTGTGGCTTGGGGAGGCGAAGCTTTCGGAACTGCAGCGCGCGCATGCATCCGTACCAGACTGCGCCTCGCTCGACGTCGCCGAACTTTTCGCCCAAGCGCTTGCGCAGCTTGCGCGAGAGGATGAAGGCATCCACAAAGACAGCCAGGAACATGATCCAGAATCCAACCAGGACGTAGGTGATCTGTGAACTGGTGGCTGGGACAATCAACGAGATCACCACGAAGAGCAAGGCGCCAAACATCAGGTATTCACCCAGGCTGAATCGGGCGTCGACGTAATCCCTAACGAAGCGTTTCTGGGGGCCTTTGTCCCTCAGCGGGAGGTACTTTTCGTCGCCCGTGTCCAACGCCTGCCGCATCTTCTGCCGCTGGTCCTGAACCGCGACGCGTTCGGCCTCCTTCGAAGCTTTGCGGTCAGTGGGCACCAAGGGGCGCTTGCGGGCGGCCTCCTGGTCCTTCCGCTTCGGCGTAGGGGCGCCCTTTCCGGCACCCGGCTCCTGGGCGGCGGCATGGGCCTGGTCTACTACTGCTTGAGCGCTGGGCTCTTCCTTTTTGCGTCCGAACACCCATACAGAATACCCCGCAGGAAGGTGGCGAAGATTACGGACGTCGGTGGTCTTCTTCCCGCGTGGGAGCCCATCGCGCCTTCCTTCGCCTTCCCGTGGTCGGCTGTAAAGTTTGGGCATGACATCAGAACATGCGGAGATCCCGCAGAATCAGCGACGGAACTCCGGCCACAGCACTGAGCGCCCGTCGTCGAACGAGGCCATGCACTCCGAAGTTGTGGCCGCTTTGGCTAGAGCAGTAGATGAATCATTTAGCGCGACTCTTGGCTCCCTGAAGGACCTCGTCGGTATCCCGGGAATTGCGTGGCCAAGCTTCGACCCCGCCGAACTGGATCGCAGCGCCGAAGCTGTCGCGTCCTTGGTAAGGGCCGCGGGAATGGACGATGTCCGAATTCTGCGCTGTGACAAATCGGATGGGACGCCCGGCGGCCCCGCCGTCGTCGCGCGCCGTCCGGCCCGCGACGGTAAGCCCACGATTCTCTTGTACGCGCACCACGACGTCCAGCCTCCAGGCGACCGGACACTATGGGCCTCCGAGCCTTTCATTGCGGAGGAGCGGGAAGGCCGGCTCTATGGTCGCGGCGCGGCTGACGATAAAGCCGGCATCATGGCCCATATGGCGGCTTACGCTGCTGCGACGAAGGTCCTGGGTGACGAGTTTGGCCTCGGCGTGACTTTCTTCTTTGAAGGCGAGGAAGAAGCGGGCTCGCCCACCTTCAGGACATTCCTTGAGGAACATCGCGAGCTTCTCCGCGCCGATGTCATCGTGGTGGCGGACTCCAGCAACTGGAAGGTCGGCATTCCGGCCTTGACCACCAGCCTGCGCGGGCTCGTGGATGGCACCTTCGAAGTCCGCGTGCTGGAGCACGCGGTGCATTCGGGAATGTACGGTGGCCCGGTGCTGGACGCCCCGACCCTGCTGTCCCGCCTCATCGCGACTCTCCACGACCACGAAGGAAATGTGGCTGTGGCCGGCCTCGTTGGAAATGACGACGTTGCGGTTGACCTGACGGAGGCCGAATACCGCGCCGACGCGTCAGTGCTCGACGGCGTCAAACTCGCCGGAAGCGGAACAATCGGTTCACGTTTGTGGACCAAGCCGGCGTTGTCCATCATCGGCATGGATGTTCCCGCCGTTGCCGTTGCCTCAAATACGCTCATTCCCGCAGCCCGGGCCAAATTCAGCATGCGCCTGGCCCCTGGACAGGATCCCGACGCCGCCATGGAGGCTTTGCGAAACCACGTTGAGTCCCACGCACCATTCGGCGCCGAAGTAACATTCACGCCGGGGGAGCGGGGCAATGCCTTTGCGACCGATACCTCATCAGCAGCTGCCAGGGTTGCGCTCTGGGCCTTGGGAGAGGCCTGGGGAGTCCAGCCGGTGGAAATGGGAATCGGCGGCTCCATCCCGTTCATTGCCGACCTGACTGAGGTGTATCCCGATGTCCAGATCCTGGTCACCGGCGTCGAAGATCCTGATTCCCGGGCCCACAGTGCCAACGAATCATTGCACATCGGCGATTTCCGTCATGCAGTGCTGGCGGAGTCGCTGATGCTGGCGCGGCTTAACGCCGAAGGCTTGGACCGCTAAGCAGCATGCTGTTGGATTTCCAGCTGTCCTCCTGCAACGCCAGGCACGCCGGGAACAAGTAATTGCAGTCTGTGGTTACGTCAGGAGTTATAGCTCAGCGTCTGCGCGACGTAGCATGGAGCTATAACCCGTACGTAATTGGGTAAGGGCAGGCTGCGTTCCGGCGCCGCCGCCAGGAGCGTCATAAGAAGGTAGGCCAATGAGCACTGCAACCAACGAAAACAGCACCGGAGCACAGCTCGTCCCCGACGAGGAGCTTCCCACGCACGAGGTCAATCTGACCGATGTCGCAGCAGGCAAGGTCCGCAGCCTCCTCGAACAGGAAGGGCGCACCGATCTGCGTCTGCGTGTTGCAGTCCAGCCGGGCGGCTGCTCCGGCTTGATCTACCAGCTCTACTTCGACGAGCGCCTTCTCGACGGCGACGCCGTCCGCGACTACGAGGGCGTTGAAGTGGTAGTAGACAAGATGAGCGTCCCATACCTGAGTGGGGCCAGTATCGACTTTGAGGACACCATCTCGAAGCAGGGCTTCACCATTGATAACCCGAACGCCGGCGGGTCTTGCGCTTGCGGCGACTCGTTCCACTGACGTGAGCTATCGCCGCATGTCGGCGCCCCTCTGCATGCGTTCCAATGCATTCGGAGCCACGGCGCCGACATGTGCGCGAAAACCGCTTCATAGCGGTAAGCTCTACATCGGGTAGTAAAACTTTTAGTGTGCCCGGTGGCCTTTGGCCTGCCGGGAGACAGCAACAAGAGGAAGGGCCGTCTGTGAGTTCGCAGAACCGAACCGGCAGCCGACGCATAAAGATCACCTCGATCACTGGCTTGGCACTAGCCAGCGCGTTGGTTTTGACCGGATGTTCACCAGAGGTAGAGAAGGGTTGGCTGCCAACTGAGCGCGGCACGACCAACCACACTGACCGGATCATGGACCTCTGGGTCAACTCATGGATCGCCGCCTTGGCAGTCGGTATCATCACGTGGGGCCTTCTGGTCTGGTGCATCATCGCTTACCGCCGCCGTAAGGGCACCACGGGTTTCCCGAAGCAGCTCAGCTACAACCTGCCGCTTGAGGTCTTCTATTTGACCATTCCGCTGTTCATGGTGCTGGTGTTCTTCTACTTCACCGACCAGGACCAGCGCGCGATCGATGACCGCTCGCAGCCGGCAGACGTCGTCGTTGACGTCCGCGGCAAGCAGTGGGCTTGGGACTTCAACTACAAAAAGGGCGAGGTCATTAACGAAGACCTCCACGAGGCCGGCGTTCAGGCCCACCTGACCGGCAACGAGGTCAATAAGGACCTGCTCCCAACGCTGTACTTGCCCGTTGGCAAGTCCGTTGACCTGGAGCTTAACTCCCGCGATGTCATCCACTCTTTCTGGGTTCCGGCCTTCCTGCAGAAGCGGGACATGATCCCCGGCAAGACCAACTACATCAGGTTCACTCCTACCAAGGAGGGCACTTTCGATGGCAAGTGCGCCGAACTCTGCGGTGAATACCACTCCGAAATGCTGTTCCGCGTCAAGGTTGTCTCCGAGTCTGAATTCCAGGACCACATGGACAAGCTTCGCCAGGACGGCAACACGGGCCTGCTCGGTGCGGAATACGACCGCAACCCGGACCTGATCGAAACCAAGTAAGGGGAGCGACGTGGCTACTTACACTCAATCCGCCGGGACCCTAGAGGCTCCCGTAGTTCCTAAATCCAAGGGGCGCATAGTCGTCAACTGGATCACCTCCACGGACCACAAGACCATCGGGTACATGTACCTCATCGCGTCTTTTGTGTTCTTCTGCCTCGGTGGCGTCATGGCGCTGTTGATCCGTGCTGAGCTGTTCGAACCCGGTATGCAGATCCTGCAGACCAAGGAACAGTACAACCAGATGTTCACGATGCACGGCACCGTGATGCTGCTGATGTTCGCGACACCGCTCTTCGCAGGCTTCACGAATGTCATCATGCCGCTGCAGATTGGCGCCCCCGACGTCGCCTTCCCGCGATTGAACGCGCTTGCCTTCTGGTTCTTCCTCTTCGGCTCCACCATTGCTGTGTCCGGCTTCATCACGCCGCAGGGTGCTGCATCGTTTGGCTGGTTCGCGTATGCGCCACTGTCGAACACCACCTTTACGCCCGGCGTCGGTGGTGACCTGTGGGTATTCGGCCTCGCACTGTCGGGCTTCGGCACCATCCTTGGTGCCGTCAACTTCATCACCACGATCATTTGCATGCGAGCCCCCGGCATGACCATGTGGCGTATGCCGATCTTCACCTGGAATGCCCTGGTGACGTCCATCCTCGTCCTGATGGCCTTCCCGCCGCTGGCCGCAGCCCTGTTCGCCCTCGGCGCGGACCGTAAATTCGGTGCCCACATCTTCGACCCCGAAAACGGCGGCGCCGTTCTCTGGCAGCACCTCTTCTGGTTCTTCGGCCACCCTGAGGTGTACATCATCGCCCTGCCGTTCTTCGGCATCGTGTCGGAGATCTTCCCGGTGTTCAGCCGCAAGCCGATCTTTGGTTACAAGGGCCTTGTCTACGCAACCATCGCAATCGCCGCGCTGTCCGTCACCGTGTGGGCACACCACATGTACGTGACCGGGTCTGTGTTGCTTCCGTTCTTCGCTTTCATGACCATGCTGATCGCGGTGCCCACCGGCGTGAAGTTCTTCAACTGGATCGGTACTCTCTGGCAGGGCTCCATTACCTTTGAGACTCCGATGCTGTGGAGCATTGGCTTCCTGGTGACCTTCCTCTTCGGTGGCCTCACCGGTATTATCCTGGCGTCGCCGCCGCTGGACTTCCATGTCTCGGACTCGTACTTCGTCGTTGCCCACTTCCACTACGTCGTCTTCGGCACGGTTGTGTTCGCCATGTTCGCGGGCTTCTACTTCTGGTGGCCGAAGTGGACCGGCAAGATGCTGAACGAGCGCCTGGGCAAGATTCACTTCTGGCTTCTCTTCCTTGGCTTCCACGGCACCTTCCTTATCCAGCACTGGTTGGGTGTTGAGGGCATGCCCCGCCGTTACGCCGACTACATGCCGCAGGACAACTTCACCTGGATGAACCAGTTCTCCACGATCTCGTCCTTCGTCCTGGGTGCCTCGCTGCTGCCGTTCTTCTGGAACGTCTACATCACTTGGCGCAGCAACAAGAAGGTCGAAGTTGATGACCCTTGGGGCTTCGGAGCGTCGCTGGAATGGGCAACTTCCTGCCCGCCGCCGCGCCACAACTTCACCTCCCTGCCCCGTATCCGTTCTGAGCGCCCGGCACTGGACCTGCACCACCCGGAGTTGGCCCAGGTTCACACCGCCCAGTCCCCGGACCCGGCAGCAGTGCTGCTCGGTAACGCTGACCAGAAGGACGTTCGCAAGTGAAAATCGAATCGTGGCTCTTTGGAGCAGGAGCATTCTTCTTCGTCCCCGTCGCCATCGCCTACGGCCTCCTGACGGAATGGCATGAGTGGGTCGGCGTTCTAGGCATTCTCCTCGTTGGCGGTCTCGTAGGCATGATCGGTGCTTACCTGGGCTTCACTGGCAAGCGGATCGGCATGCGTCCAGAAGACCGTCCCGATGCTGAAATTCACGAGGGCGCGGGCGAACAGGGGCACTTCAGCCCTTGGAGCTGGTGGCCGCTGGTTCTTGGCATTGCATGCGCAAGCGGCTTCCTGGGCCTCGCGGTGGGTTTCTGGATCACGTTCATCGCGGGTGGCATTGCCGTTGTGGCACTGGTCGGCTGGGTCTTCGAATACAGCCGCGGCGACCACGCCCACTAACTAACAGCAGAACAGCATAACGACGACGGGCCCCACCAAAAGGTGGGGCCCGTCGTCGTTATGCTGCCTCTTCACATGGTTAGCTGGACGTTAGGTAGTCTCCAGCGCCGTCACTAGCCTCTCACCGGCTCTCAGTGCCCTCCAGAACGGCAGATAGGCCTACAAGGGCGCTATTAGCGGCCGAGACACTTTGATTGCCCTGCAGGGCGTCCACGGCCACCTCAAGAAGTACCTCGCAGCCATGGCCAAAGTCTTCTGTCATTACTTCCAAGAGGGAGCGCGCGTCCACCGGCGGCCCGTCAGGCTTCCGGATGGTAACTGGCAACCCAGTGTCAGTTACGGCACGGACAAACACAGCTGCCGCTCGCGCATGCAACCCTATTTCTGCTGCGACGAAGGATTTCTGCTCCGGCAAGCCAGCTCCTTTGCTAAGACGGAATCTCCGTCCGTGAAATTTGATCCATACAAGCGTAGCCGCCGCTTGGCCTGCACTCCATATCGCACAGTACGGCTGGTCTAGACCTGTGCCCTGGCTGATCTACCCTTAAGGCATGACTCATTTGATGTTGGGCGTTCGTCATGCCTGAAGCCGCGAGTATCGCCGGTGAAATTGACCGGACCAGCAGCACTCCCATTTACATCCAGCTCCGGGAGATATTGAGGAGTTTCATAACCCAGTCATGTCCGCCTGGTTCGTCGCTGCCGTCTGAGCGGGACCTCTCGCTACGGTTCGGCCTAGCTCGGATGACCGTACGGCAAGCCATTGATGCCTTGGTGGGCGAGGAAGTCATTGAACGGGTGGTGGGACTCGGTACGTTCGTCAAGAAGCCCAAGCTGGATCTCCAGGTGAAGTTGACCTCGTACAGCGAGGAGATGCAACGACGCGGGATGGTACCGGCTGCCAAGGTGTTGAGCTTTGAACAGATTGCTGCCAGTGCTTTTCTGGCCCGGGAGCTTCAGCTTGAAGAGGGCACGCCGCTGGTCCGATTCCGGCGGTTGCTGTTGGCCGACAACGAACCCATGAGCGTTGACGAGAACTTCATTCCGGCACACCGCGTTCCGGGGCTATTGGATGAGGCGCCGCCCACATCGCTCTACAACGTCCTCAGCGAACGCTTCGGGCTGATCATGGAATGGGGAGAGGACATGATCGAGGCAACGGCAGCATCCCCTTCCACGGCGAGGCTGTTGAACGTGGACGTGGGCTCGCCGCTGCTAAAGATCCAGCGTCATGCCTTCGTGGCACGGTCAATGGTGGACTACTCCGTCTCGTACTATCGGGCAGACCGCTACAAGCTCTGGGTTCCGCTGCAGCGACCAGGGGTCCGTCCCACACGCAACTATTCCTCCGGTTACCGAACTCAATAGTGTCGGCAGCGGCCGCAACGCCCCATCAGTGATGGCAAATGCAACAGGGAAGGGCACGATCCGTATGGATCGTGCCCTTCCCTGGTTTCAAGCTGTAACTAGTGGCTGAGGCTCTTCTGGTCCGCGCCAGCCTCGATGGCCTCGTGGTGGCCATGCGCGTGGGCTGCTTCGAGTTCCGCAGGAGTTGCCGGAGCAACACGGTCTTCGAAGAACCACTTGGAGAGCGCTGCACGTCGCTTTTCCTTGCGGGTTACGACGCCGTGCTCGTTCGGCGTCGCCGGCAACGGAACCGGAGATTCGAATCCAACGAGCTTGTAGCGCTTGTACTCGTCCAAGGGAGCGTGTACTTCGATGAACTCACCATGGGGGAGCCGTACGATGCGGCCGGTCTCACGCCCGTGGAGGGCGATTTCGCGGTCCTTACGCTGCAGCGCCAGCGCGATTCGCTTGGTCACGATGAAAGCGAGGATCGGGCCGATGAAGAACAGCGTGCGCAACCAGTAGGTGACATCGTTCAGGGATACGTGGAAGTGCGTTGCGATGAGGTCCGAGCCTGCCGCTGCCCACATGACGCAGTACCAAGTGAAGCCTGCAACACCGATCGCTGTACGGGTGGGTGCGTTGCGGGGACGGTCAAGGACGTGGTGTTCACGGTTGTCCTTGGTTACCCAGCGTTCGATCCACGGGTACATGAACAGCACGGTGAAGATGATGCCCGCGGGCACGAGTGCCGGCAGCAGCACGTTCAGCGTCAGCGTGTGTCCGAAGATGATGTACTCAAAGTGGAAGTTGTTGACGACGCCAGGCATGAGGCGAAGTGCACCGTCAACAAAGCCGATGTACCAGTCAGGCTGGGTGCCGGCGGAAACCGGGGAGGGGTCGTAGGGACCATAGTTCCAGATCGGGTTGATCGTAAATGCGGCTGCCATAAGTGCCAGGACGCCAAACACGATGAAGAAGAACCCGCCAGCCTTGGCGGCGTAAACCGGACCAAGGGGGTAGCCGACGACGTTGCCATCGTTGCGGCCTGGGCCGGGGTACTGCGTGTGCTTGTGCACGACAACCATGAACAGGTGAATCACGATCATGAGCAGGATCAGGGCCGGAACCAGAAGGATATGAAGCACATAGAGACGACCAATGATCGCTGTGCCCGGGAATTCCCCGCCGAAGAGGAAGAACGAGATGTAGGTACCAATGACCGGAATGGACTTGATAACGCCATCGATGATGCGCAGACCGTTTCCGGAAAGGAGGTCATCGGGGAGGGAGTAGCCAGTGAAGCCGGCAGCCATGGCCAGAATCAGGAGGACGCCGCCCACTACCCAGTTCATTTCACGCGGCTTGCGGAACGCGCCGGTGAAGAAGACGCGCAGCATGTGGACACCAAGGGAGGCAACGAACAGCAGAGCCGCCCAGTGGTGCACCTGGCGCATGAAGAGGCCACCGCGCACATCGAAGGAGATGTTCAGCGATGAGTTGTAGGCTACGGACATTTCGACGTTGTACAACGGTGTGTAGGAACCCTGGTAGTGGGTTTCAGCCATCGAGGGGTCGAAGAAGAAAGTCAGGAATGTGCCCGACATCAGGAGGATGACGAAGGAGTACAGCGCCACCTCACCGAACATGAACGACCAGTGGTCTGGGAAGACCTTGCGGCCGAACTCGCGCAGGATGCCGGAGCCACCTACACGCTCGTCCACGAAATCAGTGAAACGGCCAACTTTGGTCTTCGCTACGAAGGGGGCTTCAGCTGTTGATGAGGCGCTCATGCTCGTCACGCTCCCAGTAACTCGGTCCTACAGGTTCTTTGAAGTCGCTGGTAGCGACGAGGTAGCCTTCTGCGTCAACTGCGATGGGCAGCTGGGGGAGCGGACGGCTGGCCGGTCCGAAGATGACCTTGCATTCCTGCGTGAGGTCGAACGTGGACTGGTGGCACGGGCATAGCAGGTGGTGTGTCTGCTGCTCGTAAAGAGCAACCGGGCAACCAACATGGGTGCAGATCTTGGAGTAAGCAACAATGCCGTTGTAGCTCCAGTTCTCGCGGCCCTCGGAGGGGTTCAACGAGTTCGGATCCAGGCGCATCAGCAGAACGACGGCCTTGGCTTTTGCGTTCAGCTTGCCCTCGTGAAGTTCGTTGAGGCCCTCGGGAATGACGTGGAAGGCCGAACCGATGGTGACATCCGAAGCCTTGATGGGAGTGCCATCGGGGTCGCGGGTCAGTCGCTTGAGCTTGCCGCCCTCAGGAGCCCACATGGTGTGTGCAAGCTTGTCGTCAGGACGCGGTCCCAGGTCGCCAAAAATAGCGAGAGCAGGGAGCGGAGCAAGGGCAACGGCACCAAGAAGGGTGTTGCGGATCAGCGGGCGACGCTTAATGCCGGTTTCCTCGACGATGTCGTCGACGATGCGCACGGCAGCCTGGCGATCTTCCTCATGACGGATAGCGTGGCGCTCTTCCGACACTTCGTGATCGGGCATCAGGGCCTTGGCCCAGTGCACGATGCCGGTGCCGATGCCAAGCATTGCGAACGCCGTACCCAGGCCCAGGAGCAGGTTCTGTGTACGGATGTTTGCAATCGTCGAATCGTCGCCCAAATCGATGGCGAAGTACGCCACCAGGAAGATCAGCGTGCCGATGACAGAGGTGCCAAACAAAATGGCTACCTGACGCTCGGCTCGCTTTGCGGCTACCGGGTCCGTGTCAGCCAGGCGCAAACGATGCGGAGGAAGCCCAGGATCCTGGAACTTCTCCACTTCATTCTGACCAGCCGTAGCTACGGTGCCCGAGTGGTTCGGACTGCCGTCACTATGGTTGCCCATAATTCGCCTCATCCTTCTCTCGTTGTCTCGGCTTGAGCCGAGTTAATTTTCAGTTCGAAACTGCTGAGCATGCAGCAGAAGTTTGTTGTCTCGTCCGGACTACGACGTGCGTGACGTCAGCCAGATAGTGAAGGCGATGATGACGCCCAAGCCGGCAATCCAGACGAAGAGACCTTCAGACACCGGACCAAGCGAGCCGAGATCGGCACCGCCCGGTGAGCCGTTGGCTTCGATGGTCTTGAGGAAGGTGATGATGTCGCGCTTACCTTCGGGTGAGACGTTGGAATCGTTGAACACAGGCATGTTCTGCGGGCCCGTGGCCATGGCTTCGTAGATGTGCTTGCCTGTGACGTCTGCCAGTGCGGGAGCGAACTTGCCGCGGGTCAGGGCGCCGCCGGCTGCGGCAGCGTTGTGGCACATGGCGCAGTTGACGCGGAAGAGCTCGCCACCTTTGGCTGCATCTCCCTTTTCGTCAAGGAGGTGTTCTTCCGGAATCGCAGGGCCCGCACCGAGCGATGCAACGTAAGCGGCCAGCTGGCTGGTCTGCTCCTCGTTGAACTGGACGGGCTTCTTCTGCGCCTGGGGGCCATTCATCTGCATGGGCATACGGCCGGTGCCAACCTGGAAATCAACCGCTGCGGCGCCCACGCCGACCAGCGAGGGGCCGTCCTTGGTTCCGCTTGCACCCATGCCGTGGCAGGTGGCGCAGTTGGCAGCAAACAATTTGCCGCCTTGCTCTACGTCACTTGCGCTGTAGCTGGTGGTGTCGGCCTTGGCCTGGTTGACAGATGTGGCAACGGCGTACAGCCCACCAGTGAGGAGGAGGCCCATCAGCAGCAGCGCAATGGCTGCCAGTGGGTGACGTCGCTTCTGCGAGAGTGCCTTCACGTGGTGGTTCCTTTATTCGATCCTGCGTCGGCTCCGCGAGCCGCTTCTTGAAATTCTGCCTCTTGTAGAAAAAGAGTCAAAGCCGGGCTACTTCAGGACGTAGATGACCAGGAAGAGGCCAATCCAGACGACGTCGACGAAGTGCCAGTAGTACGAGGTGACGATTGCGGATGTCGCTTCAAAGTGCCCAAACTTCTTGGCTGCAAATGCACGGCCAATGATGAACAGGAACGCGATCAAACCGCCGATGACGTGAAGGCCATGGAAGCCGGTAGTCATGTAGAAGGCGGAACCGTAGGCATTGGACGACAGGGAAACGTGCTCCGAGACGAGCATGGCGTATTCCGTGGTCTGTCCGGCCACGAAGAAGGCACCCATGATGAAGGTGAGAACGAACCATTCGCTCATGCCCCAGCGGGTGAACTGCAGGGGTCCGCCGGTGCGGCGCGGTTCAAGGCGCTCAGCGGCGAAAACACCCATCTGGCAAGTGAAGGAACTGGCCACGAGGACGATGGTGTTGACGAGCGCAAACGGGAAGTTGAGCTTCGTCGTCTCCTCGGCCCACATCAATCCTGATGTAGAGCGCAGAGTGAAGTACATGGCAAAGAGACCGGCGAAGAACATCAACTCACTGGACAGCCAAACAACGGTTCCAACAGAAACCAGATTGGGGCGGTTCAGCGTCGGGTGCGCCGGGGTACTGGGGGCATGGGTCGCAGATGTCACAAGGACATTATGTCTGTAAAAGTCCAGAGTTCCCAATGCAAACCACCGAATCGGGAGACTTTTTCTACAAAGACGCGAAATCGCGCGGAAAAGTTCCCGGTCGGGTTCACATTGGTCATCGGTGCAGCCCGGTCGATAGCATCAAGGGGTGACTTCTCCGGCATCGGCACCTGCAGCCAGCAATAACTGGCCAGGGCTCATCTCAGCACTGATCAACGGCGACGACCTTGCAGTGGGCAATACAGAGTGGGCCATGAACACGATCATGGCTGGCGAAGCGACTCCAGCGCAGATTGCGGGTTTCCTGGTTGCCCTGCGTGCCAAGGGCGAAACGGTGGAAGAGCTGACCGGCCTTGTGGAGGCCATGCTCCAGAATGCCAACCCCATAGAGATCTCCGGTGAAAAGCTGGACATCGTGGGGACCGGCGGGGACAGGCTGAACACCGTCAACATCTCCACTATGGCAGCTCTTGTTGCGGCCGGTGCGGGCGCGAAAGTCGTCAAGCACGGAAACCGTGCGGCCTCGTCTACGTCCGGTTCAGCTGATGTGTTGGAAGCCCTGGGCGTCCGCCTGGACCTTTCGATCGACCAGGTTGCCCGGAATGCGGAGGAAGCGGGAATCACCTTCTGCTTTGCGCAGGTTTTCCATCCCTCGTTCCGTCATACTGCAGTACCCCGGCGGGAGTTGGCGGTGCCTACGGCCTTTAATTTTCTCGGCCCCATGACGAATCCCGCTCATGTTCAGGCTTCGGCAGTTGGCGTCGCCAACGCCCGGATGGCTCCTCTGGTTGCGGGCGTCCTTGCCCGTCGCGGAAGTCGCGGCCTCGTGTTCCGCGGTGACGATGGGCTGGACGAATTGACGCCCACAGGGCCGTCGACTGTCTGGGAGATAAGGAACGGAACTGTCACTGAACAGGTGTTCTCACCCGCTGAGCTCGGTATCGCACCGTCCACTGTTGCGGATCTGCGGGGTGGGGACGCCGCGGCAAATGCAGCGGTTGTCCGTGAGGTGCTTGATGGCAAGACAGGTCCTGTGCGTGATGCTGTCCTCTTGAATGCTGCCGCTGGCTTGGTGTCCGTTGATCTGAACGCCGAGGGTGGCCTGTTGGAGCGCATGCGAGCTGCCTTCGCACTGGCAGCGGAGTCCGTGGATTCAGGTAAAGCCGCCGGTGTCCTGACCAAGTGGATCGCCCTTAGCCAGGGTTCCAAAGGCTAGCCAAGGCATCAGTCACAGCGCACCTGTGCTGCCGCTTCGAATTGTGATCTTCGGGGTGCCTGAGCCCTATTCGAATCCCAAAGCAAAGGCGGCGTCGAGATCGTGCTGCGAGTAGGCACGGAACGCTATGTGCGTAGTGGTGTGGATCACTGAATCGACCTTCGACAGGCGATCAGCGATGACGTCCGCGAGATCTTCATGCTTTGACACTCTGGCTACAGCGATCAGGTCCCATTCTCCAGTGACGGAATAGACTTCACTGATGCCCTGGATGGCCGAAATCTGCTCAGCGGTTTCCGGAATGCGCGAAGCATCGGTCTTGATCAGGACGAAAGCGGTGATCACGTGGGGCCCTTCCGGAAAAGCTTCATTGCGGACGCACTTCAGCCTAGTACATGAGAGACCCTTTCAGACCTTGGACTGGCGCTTTCGTGACGTGCGCAGAATTAGCGCGAGAATGACGCGGAAGCCGAGCAGGAAAACACCCAGGCTGATAAGCGCCACGATGACAAAGGGCAACACTACCGTCTGTCCAGTCACCGCCCGGAGCAGCATGCCGATCACTACGGCACCGATCCAGACGCTAATGCCCGAAGGCCAGACGGCATAGGGCGCACGCCAAACCCTCGCGGCCAGCCAGGCAACGCAGGCACCGGCGAGGAAGGGCCAGGCGGTAACAAAGGCCCCTGTGATGATGTCTCCCCGGGCATGGGCGTCACGGCCGATCGCAGCGAAGAGGAGAATCAACACGAGGTCGGCGGCGGCAGCAGGAATCCAGGATCTAAGCGATGACGGCATGTTCTGACAGTATCCGGGCGGAAGTGCTGGCGCGAAGTTGACGAACCGCAAGTTCTCTCTCTTGCACCTGGTTTCTGCTGCGGCCACGATGACTGGCAGCAACACACGATGAGTGTCAAAGGACGCACCCCAATTACTGGAGGAAATCATGCGATTCGTTCAAGTAGCCCAGCATGCCGAAGACCTGAAGCGGGCGGCGGCCTTCTACGCTGCACTCCTGGGCACCGAGCCGAAGGCCTTGTACGACCCTCCCGGTCTCCTTTTCTTTGACGTGGGTGGCGTGCGGCTTCTGCTTGAGAAAGGAGCACCGTCCTCTCTGCTGTATTTCGAGGTCGGAGACCTGCACGGCACAGTGGCGGCATTGAAGAGTAAAGGTGTCAAGATCATTTCCGAACCACACATAATCTTCACCCATGAGGATGACCTCCTCGGGCCGGCAAATTCAGAAGAATGGATGGCCTTCATTGAGGACAGCGAGGCCAATACCGTAGGCCTGGTCAGCCGGATAAGGACGGCAGGCGACTGATTCTTGCTTATTCAGCAGTCCCATCGGGCTGGTGCGTACAGTGCATCCGGTTACGGACGGCCGGGCCATTCCTTGCCGGCCCAGGGGTCGTAGTCGGCGATGAGTCCCTCCTGAGCCGGGCGCTTTGCTTCGGGGATGTGCTGCAGGTTCACCCGGACCCTGTACCAGAGCGAACTCGATCCGCGCATCCCATCGACGAGCACATCCGCTGGGTGCAGGTCCGGAAGAAGGTCCGCATGCCGGGCTTTCCATTCATCGAGGGCGGCCAGCGCTTCGGGCTTGGTCTTCGTGCGGGCCACCTCAATGAGTGGCATCGTTGAGACCCGGCGACCTGATCCGTCGCCGGCCCGCGGTGCCTTCTCGGCGGGACCAAGTTCCTTGGCCAAGTCCAGCAGGCCTTCAAGGGACCCCACGGCGTCATCGATTCCAGCGTGGGGATCGCCCAGCTGCGCGAAGCGTTCGGGCACCGAGCGGACAGTGAATTGTTCGGGCCTCGTGGAAGTGACCTCGGCCCATGTCAGGGGAGTGGAAACCCGGGCATCGGGCCGGGGCCGTACAGAGTAAGCCGAGGCAACAGTCCGGTCCTTCGCATTCTGGTTGAAGTCAACGAAGACGCTCTCGCCGCGTTCCTCCTTCCACCACCGCGCCGTGGCGAGCCCGGGTGCGCGGTTCTCGACCTCCCGGGCAAGGGTTTCCGCAGCGAGCCGTAGCTCGCTGTAAGACCGCTCCGGGGCGATTCGCACCAATATGTGGAGTCCCCGGGACCCGCTCGTCTTGGGCCAGCCCACCAGCCCGACGTCGTCAAGCACTTCGCGCGCCACATAGGCGACGTCTACGATTTGCGACCAATCAACCCCTGGCATGGGATCGAGGTCGATCCGGAGTTCGTCGGGATGATCGAGGTCCTCGGCACGTACGGGGTGGGGGTTGAGGTCCAGGCAGCCAAGATTCACCACCCACGCCAAACCGGCAGCGTCCCGGATGACGGTTTCTTCTGCCGACGTCCCCGATGAGTAGTGCAGCGTTGCAGTATCAATGAACTCCGGATGGTTTTCGGGGACGCGTTTCTGAAAGAACGGCTCAGCGTCGATGCCCTTGGAAAAGCGCTTGAGCACCATGGGGCGGCCGCCTGCGCCCCTCAGGGCACCTTCCGCAATTGAAAGGTAGTAGCGGACCAAATCCAGCTTCGTTAGTCCAGGTTCGGGGAAAACCACCTTGTCCGGATTCGAGACGCGAACTTCGGCGTCGCCTATGTCCAGAATCTCTGCCGGGGTCTTCGACGGGCTCATGCCGCCACGCTAGCAACGATCGGCGGTCCCAGCCAGACCACGGGCAAGCCGACTATATTGACCATGTCAGTCCACCACCACAATCGCGGGAGCCTGCACACTATGGCCAAGGAACTTGCTACCCAGCTCATCGAACAACTCCAGGCTGCCGGTGTGCAGCGTATTTATGGAATCGTCGGTGACAGCCTCAATCCAATAGTGGATGCGGTGCGCCAAACGGGAGGGTCGGCCAAAGGCGGTATCGATTGGATCCATGTCCGCCACGAGGAAGCGGCCGCCTTTGCTGCGGCCGCCGAGGCGCAATTGACTGGCAAGCTTGCTGTCTGTGCCGGCTCCTGTGGACCCGGCAACCTCCATCTGATCAATGGACTCTACGACGCCAACCGTACTGGGGCGCCCGTACTTGCCATCGCTTCCCATATCCCCAGCAAGCAGATCGGCAGCGGATTCTTTCAGGAAACCCATCCTGACCGGATCTTCACCGAATGCTCGGTGTATTCGGAACTCATCAGCACAGCCGAGCAGGCTCCCCGTGTGATGCATAGCGCTATCCAGAACGCTGTAGCCCTTGGGGGAGTCGCCGTCGTGACCCTTCCCGGCGATATCGCCGGCCTTGAGGCCACCGCGCCGACGCCGTTACCCGCTACGTTTCGGCCTGCACGCCTGATCCCGGATCAGTCGAGCGTCCAGGAACTGGCTGACGCCATCAACGACGCCGGAAAGGTCGCCATCTTCGCGGGTGCGGGCGTCCAGGGGGCCCACGACGAACTCATTGCCTTGGCGGAACTGGTCAACGCCCCGATTGGCCACTCACTGCGAGGCAAGGACTTCGTCCAGTACGATAATCCGTTCGACATCGGAATGACCGGCCTCCTGGGCTATGGTGCGGCAGCGGAAGGCATCGAGGACGCCGATCTGCTGATCCTTCTTGGTTCCGATTTTCCCTACGACCAGTTCCTGCCGGACACCCGTACGGCACAGGTTGACCGGGCCGCCCAGCGGTTGGGGAGGAGGACCGACGTCGACATTGCGGTTCATGGTGATGTGCTTCCTACACTGGCCGCCCTTCTGCCCTTGGTCACTCCAAAGAAGAACCGCCGCTTCCTGGACCAAATGCTGAAGAAACACGACCGCCTGATGAACAAGGCCGTGGGCGCGTACACGCGTAAGGTCGAAAAGAAGCAGCCCATTCATCCTGAGTATGCTGCTTCCCTGCTGGACCAAGTAGCCGCGGATGACGCCATCTTCACCGCGGACACCGGAATGTGCAACGTCTGGACGGCCCGCTATATCAACCCGCTGGGCACGCGCCGGCTGATCGGTTCCTTCCTTCACGGGTCAATGGCCAACGCCCTTCCGCACGCCATCGGTGCACAGGTGGCCTATCCGGGGCGCCAGGTGGTTTCTGTCTCGGGTGACGGGGGCTTGTCCATGCTGCTTGGCGAGCTCATTACTGTGGCCGCACATCAACTGCCGGTCAACGTAGTGGTTTTCAACAACTCAACACTGGGCATGGTGAAGCTCGAAATGTTGGTGGACGGGCTGCCCGATTTCGGCGTCGACGTTCCTGACGCAAACTATGCCGCCGTCGCGAAGGCCTTGGGCTTCCACGCTGTCCGGGTGACAGATCCGGCGAACATCGAGGAAGCGTATCGGGAGGCGTTTGCCCACCCGGGTCCTTCGCTGGTGGAGCTCATCACTGATCCGAATGCGCTCTCCATCCCGCCGAAGATTTCCGGGCAACAAGTCCTTGGTTTCGCGACGGCCATGTCCAAAGTGGTCTTGAACCGCGGTGCCGGTGAAGCTGTGAGCATGGCCCGGAGCAACCTGCGCAATATTCCCCGGCGCTGAGAGGAGTCTTCGCTGCTCTCCGCCTTCACTTTGTTGGCGCGCTTTTGGAAGTCCGGCCGGATAGCCACTTTGGTCCCACCAGCATCGCTGCGGCCGTGTTCGCACCGACCACAGCCGTAAGAAAGAAGGACCGTAGTGTTCAACGGCCTCAGCGCATTCCCCCTGACACCTATGCGAGGTGAAACTGTCGATCTGGACGCGGTTGCCCGGCTGGTGGCCCGCGCTGCCCAGTCCGGCGCGGATTCGCTCGGTGTTCTTGGCTCGACGGGAAACTACGCTTATCTCTCCCGTGAAGAACGACGCCTGGTCCTTGAAGCGTCCGTGGAAGCTGCCGGTGGCGTGCCGGTTCTGGCGGGTGTTGGGGCAGTGCGTACCCGCGACGTCATCAGGCTTGCCGGCGATGCCCATGCCGCTGGCGCCTCGGCATTGCTTTTGGCCCCGGTGTCCTATCAGCGCCTGACGGAAGCGGAGGTTTTCGGGCTGTTTGAGGACGTTGCGTCGGAGTCAGATCTCCCGGTGGTCGTGTATGACAACCCTGCCACCACGGGCTTCACCTTCACAGACGAGTTGCATGCCAGGATTGCACGTATCCCGGGAATTGCGTCCATCAAGATTCCGCCGCCGGCTTCCACTGACATTGGCACCAGGCTCGGCAAGCTCCGGGAAGCTTTGCCCGAGCGAACATTTGTGGGTATCAGCGGAGATTGGGTTGCCGCCGAAGCGCTGCTTGCTGGTTGCGATCTCTGGTACTCGGTGATCGGCGGGATCCTTCCCCGTCAGGCCCGGGAAATCGTTGATCACGCTTTGGCTGGTCGGCCCGATGAAGCGATGGCAGCCTCCGCCGCGCTGGAACCAGTCTGGTCCCTGTTCCGAACCTATGGGAGCCTTCGGGTCACCGTTGCACTGGCTGAAGACCTGGGGCTCATTCCGTCCTCAGCCTTGCCCTTGCCGCTGCGTGGCTTGGATCCCGAAGGACGCAGCAGAGTCACCGAGGCCATCCGCCAGTGTGGATTGGAGTCCTAGGTGGTGTGGCGGCCTGGCCACCTGGATGGGAACAACGCCATGTCCCCCTCCCGCGGACCTAGCCGGGCCAGCACCAGCTGGGGCGCGAGTCAGGTCTTCGTGTGGATCGGAGCTTTGAAGATCACTGCAGGGTCTGCAGGCGCAGCGTTGGCAGGGGCCATGGTTGTACCAATGACACACCTGCCCTTGCTTTTGGCGTCCGCCCTTATTGCAGTGACCGTGGGCGCTTCCCTGTTCGACCGCCGTCGTGAACGGTCCCAAACCACGGGATCCGTCTGAAGCAGGGCCAGGCATTAAGGCTTCCGGTTGGTCGGTGCCCGGGTGTGCCGGCGGCAAGGAGATCCTTGGGTGCTCACGGGTGCGAGGACATCAAGAAGCAACATTCCAATGGGATATGTTTGTACCGGCCAACTTGCTGGACAGATAGCCGCAGCGGCATTCCTGCCTCGAAGGACGTTGTCCTGTGGCCACTTCCGGGCCTGCAGTCAGTTCGGCAGGTGGACAGGCTGATCCATCCGGAACGGGGCGATCGGTTCGCAACGGGGCGTCCACCGGTCCTCGCCGTCCTCGTGCCGTCGTCGTTGATGTAGTGCTCGAGATCGCCCAACACATGCTCACACCCTCAGACAGGAGCGTCCGTGCCGAAGAGTCCACGTGATGACATAGATGCGCAGATTCTGGCCGAACTGCGGCGCAATGCCCGTATCAGCCTTGCCCAGTTGGGCGAGAAAGTGCTGCTCTCCCGCAACGCGGTGCGGCAACGGATTGAGCGGCTTGAGCGGGACGGGTATATCCACGGCTACACCATCAAGGAATCAGCCGGAGAAGGCTCGCCCACGGTCAATGCCGTGCTCCTGATCCAACGACATGACAGGATGCGGGGCGGGGACGTGATTGCCGGACTAAAGGCAATTCCTGAAATCGCCACTTGTGATGTTGTCAGCGGCGAACTGGATATCGTGGTCAGGGTTGAGGCCCCCGACGCTGCACGAATCCAGGAGATCTGGAGGCAGGTCTCAGAGTTTCCGGGCGTCCGTGACATCACCACGGCCTTGTCCCTCTCCACGGTCATCGACAGGCAGGCGCCTCGCTAAGGCAGTGTGAACCATGCTGGGCTTAAATGGTTCCGGCGCTGCGGAACCGAAGTGGTTACGCAACGCCGGATCGGCACAGTCTGGTCTATTGACTACAACGCCCGCCGAACATCATGAAGTGATCGCTATGACCTTGGGCTGCGTCATTTCCTCGTAGGCGAAGCGGACGCCTTCCCGGCCCATGCTCCCGTATTTCGAGCCGCCAAAAGGCATCGCATCGAGGCGGTAGTCCGAAGAATCGTTGATCATCACCCCGCCCGCGTCGATTGCCCTGGCGGTGGCCAGCGCACGGGTCAAGTCCTTGGTGAATACCCCGGCCTGCAGTGCGTATTCGCTGTCGTTGGCCAGTGCGATGGCTTCCTCGGCGGAGTCGAACGGTTCCACGAGGACCACGGGTGCGAATAGTTCTTCGCTCCAAGCCTCGCAACTACGCGGGACTCCGGTAAGGACAGCAGGTGTCAGGAGCGCACCGTCCAAGGTGCCACCAGTTAGCAGCCGTGCACCGGCCGACACTGCTTCGTCGATCTTGCGCTTTGCTTCTGCGGCAGACGCGGCGCTGATCATGGGTCCGACGTCGGTCTGCTCGCTGCGGGGATCGCCTGTGGTTAGCGCGGCCGTTTGGGCGACAAAGGCCTGAAGGAAGGTCTCGAAGACTGACCGCTGGACGAGGATCCGCTGGGCGCCGATGCAGTTCTGTCCAGCGGCCCAGAAGGAACCGGAAACACTGGCCTCGACGGCGGCAGGAATGTCCGCGTCGTCGAACACGATCACGGGCGCGTTGCCGCCAAGTTCCATCGACAGGCGCTTTATGCCGGCGTTGGCGGCGATGGCCCGGCCCGTGGAAAAGCCGCCCGTGAAGGAGACCATGCGAACCAGTTTGGACGAGATGATGGTTTGCGCGATGGTGCGATCGCCCAGGACAACAGTCACGAACTCCGCCGGCAGGCCCGCCTCGCGCAGCAGGTCCACGAGAAGCATGGCCGTCAAGGGTGTCAGCTGGGACGGCTTGAGGATGACGGTGTTTCCTCCGGCAATCGCCGGCCCGAGCTTGTGCGCCACCAGGTTCAGGGCGTCGTTGTAAGGGGTGATGGCAGCGATAAGCCCCAACGGCTCCCGGGTGAACCATCCCTGACGGTTTTCGGAGCCAGAAAAGGAGTCGAAGGGAACAACTTCCCCAACGTTTCGGCGGGTTTCCGCTGCCGAGAGCCTAAGCGTATTCACTGCACGGGAGACCTCTTTAAGCGCCTGCGTGATGGTCTTCCCGGCCTCCGACACGATGAGCCCAGCCACTTTCTGCGCACGTTGCTGGAGCAGGTCTGCAGCGGCATCCAGAATCCGCCCACGTTCATGGCGGGGCATGGCGGCCGCTGCCGGAGCGGCGGCCGCGGCGCGGATGATCTCCACGCGTACGTCTGCCTCGGTGCACTGGGGAAGGGTCGCCAGGACGGAACCGTCAAACTTGTCGTACACCGCCAGGTCAGTGGCGGGGGCTGCCGCTGTGGTGTCGGCGATGGCTGACTCAGGCACGGACCGCTCCTTTGGCGAATTCGTTGACGGCGATGATGTCCGAGATGAGGGCGTAGGCAGTTTCCACGCGGCCGGCCCCAGGGCCCGATACTGTGACGGCTCCCAGCAAATCCGTGCTGAATGAGACGGCATTGGTGGCGCCGGAAATACCGGCGAGCGGGTGTTCACCCGGAAGGGCGATGGGTTGGACGGTAGCTACGATGCGGCCATCATCTTCCCGGCGGGCTTCGCCAATCAGCTTCCAGCGGTAGCCGCTTGCCAAGGCCTGT
Source organism: Paenarthrobacter sp. YIM B13468 (assembly GCF_042788025.1). Classification (NCBI taxonomy): domain Bacteria; kingdom Bacillati; phylum Actinomycetota; class Actinomycetes; order Micrococcales; family Micrococcaceae; genus Paenarthrobacter; species Paenarthrobacter sp. YIM B13468. Next base: position 194,941 of record NZ_JBHZPI010000006.1, read on the forward strand.
GCCACGTCGTCGCTCTTGATGTCCTGAATACCGGTGGTTTCCACGTCATTGGGGTGGATGTTGGCACCGAGCAACTCGTTGGCCAGGATGGCGACCTTCAGCCGGACGTCCGAGCCGCCGATGTCTGCAGTGGGGTCCGCTTCGGCATACCCGCGGTCCTGGGCTTCGGCGATGGCTTCATCCAGGCCCAGCCCGGCCTCCATCCGGCCCAGGACGTAATTGCTGGTTCCGTTCAGGATGCCTTGAACTGAGTCCAATTCCAGGCCGCCCAGCATTTTGTGTGCGAGTCGAATAACGGGCGTGCCACTCATGACTGAACCCTCGTACTCGAAACGGACACCATTGTTTGCTGCAAGCCGGCCCAATTCCCGGCCATGCAAGGCCACAGGACCCTTGTTGGTGGTCACCACGTGCTTGCAGGATTCGATGGCCCATTTGACGTGCGAAACTGCCGGTTCGCCGTCGATCGGACTGGTGAAGGTAGCCTCGACGACGATGTCGGCCGGACTGTTTTTGATGACGTCTTCGTTGCGGGGATCCGGGCTCCCACCTGGCAGTCCCTCGAACGAGGACCCGCGCGGCATCGCGAGCACGGCGGCCAGATCGATGCCGTCTCCTTGGACGAGTGAGCCGAAGGCAAGATCGGTGATGGCCACGACGCGAAGCTCGAATCCGAGCGAGGCAAATCGCTGGGGTTCGTCACGGATGAGTTCGGCCAAAGCGCGGTTGACGCCTCCGAAACCGATGAGGGCCAAATTGTTGGTAGTCACGTGATCTCCTTGGTAGGGCGGTGGTGCTGTCCCTTAAGCCTCGGTTCCAGGAGTGTCAGTTCCCTAGATGCGAATCGCCCGCCAAGGATGACGAAATGCCCAAAAAAGCTGCCAACCACGCGAAAACGTCCGCAGTGCGGCAAAGGAAAGCATTTACCGCTCGACGGCGGCTACCGCACTGATCTCCACCAGCGCCCCGGGAACGCCCAAACGGGAGACAAACGCTGCTGTCACGAGGGGCGGTTCGTGGGCGGCGAGCTCGGATGCAATGGCGCCGTACCCTGCGGCGAGATCGGCACCGTCCACGAAGAGAACCGTCCACTGCACAACGTCGCGAAGGGTCGCCCCAGCGGAGGCCAGTGCGGTCTTTGCGTTGGCCAGGGCGCGTGCAGCTTGCACTCCAACATCGCCCTCGCCAACGAGCGAACCGTCGCTGTCGACCGAGTTCTGGCCGCCGACGTAGATGGTGGTGGCGTTTGGAGGGACGATGGCTACGTGGCTGAATGCCGGGCTGGAGACGAGCCCTTCGGGCCGGATGCGCTGGATGGATGACATGACTGTATGCTGCCATCCCCAGCCAATTGCTAAAAGGGGGCGCTCCCACTGTCCCGGTTGGCCTGGCTGGGTCACGCGGGCGTTCGTCATTCAGGCGCTGATCACTTAGACGCCCGTCACTCCGACGCTCGTCACTCAGGCGAGGGCCGCCGTCGTTGCTGTTTGGTTGCCGACCTCTGTACTTTTGCTGCGCGATGCCGCTGGGCGGAGCCGCGTGTGGGTTTCGTTGGCCTGCGCACGGTCCTTGGGGCAAGGCCTGCCACCACAATGTCAGTGAGCTTTGCCAGGGCAGTCTCGCGATTACGCCACTGCGAGCGCTGCTCAGAGGCTGTAACGGTGATGACTCCGTCGACGAGTCGCTTGTCCAGTCGACGCAGCAAGATCTCCCGTTGGCTTTCTGTCAACGCCTCCGACGTGGCTACGTTCCAGGAAAGCTCCGCCCTGCTGTCGGTCGTGTTGACGTGTTGACCGCCCGGTCCTGATGAACGCGAGAACCGCCAGCCGAGTTCCGAGGCCGGAATCGTGAGGGAGAGCGAGATTTCCAGGTCCATTGAACAAGGGTTGCACGTCAGGCTCGGGTCCTCCCAGCCGAGCGGTACTTCGACATGACACGTCAGACTAGTTGCAGGTCAGAGGAGGTTTGCGGCGAGAGTCGAGGCGATGAACCGGCCGTACTGCTCTGCGCTCCACCCTCGTTTCAGCACTAGGCTCTCGAACAGTTCGGGGGTGGTGCAGGCGAACATGATGTCGGCGGCCTCTTCCGGGGACATGCCGGGACGGAGCAGGCCGCGGCCAATCAGTTGACGTGCGTTGTGCAGCATCCGGCGATGGCGGGCGTCGTCGACATCTTTCAGGAGACTGGCCATGTCAGCATCTCCTGTCGCGGCGGCGTCGCGGATGAGCAGGCTGATCGGCGCAGCAAGGGGGCTGACTTCTTCAGTGAACCGGCCGAACTGCTCCATCAGTTCCCGCGGGTCATCTGCCCTTACTTGTGCGAGGTCTGAGCGCTGTTCGGCGGGCAAGCCGCCAGTGCCAAGGAGACTCTGCGCGTGGAGTGCCCGGACGAGGCCGGCTTTGCCGCCAAAGTTCTTGTAGATGGACTCCACCGATACTGCGGACGCGGCGGCAATTTCGGTGATGGTGGTTGCTCCGAATCCCTGCTGCAGAAATAGTTCCCGTGCGCGCGCGAGGATGGTGCGCCGGGATGCCTCGGCTGCTTGGCGGCGACGGCTCGCATCGTAGGTGCGTTGGCTCCCGGATGTTCCGGGACTCTTGATTCCGGTTGCCATGGCTTCTAGACTCCAATCAATACAGAGAACTGTATTGAATTCAAGATACCAGCCTTGTCCGCCCTCGATGGGCTAATTGGCGGGGCACCAAGGAGTCACCATGGCAACCGTGGAGGGCTTGGAGCGCCTTCCGGAAGGGCCCGTTCGCCGGATGTTCGCCGCTTCCGGACGCCACGACCTTGACGCATTAGTCGCCGAATTCGCCGACGACTATGTCAACATCACGCCGGTTCATCCCGAACGGAATTTCACCGGCAGCGCCCAGGTCCGTGCCAACTGGACCAGCATTTTTGCCGGTGTTCCTGACTTCACACCGGTGATCGTCGACGCTGCTGAAGGCAGGCACGGAACCGTTTGGGTTGAATGGGGTTCCCGGGGTACAAGACGCGATGCCACGCCGGTGGAACTTGCCGGCGTTGCGATCTTTACTGTGCGCCAGGAGCGGATCGCCTCCGTCCATTTCTATCTCGAACCTGTGGAACGTTCTTCAGGTGACATCGACGACGCCGTCCGGGCCACAGCGGGTGCGGGTCTTGAGCCGGGGGCCGTACTTCCGACATCGCAGGCGTCGTGATCCTCGTAGTGGGCGGCACCGGCCGCCTGGGTTCGCGGCTTAACGATGAGCTGGTTCGGCGCGGCGCTTCCGTGCGGATCATGGCCAGGGGCGAATCCCAGCCGTTCCCCGGGAAGGAGGTCGACGGCGTCGAGCTAGTCCGCGGGACGCTCGCCTCAGGCGCGGACTGCGACCGGGCCGTTGCGGGATGCAGCCAAGTGGTGTTTGCGGCGTCGGGCTTTGGGCTGAAAAGGGGCGGTAACCCGCGCAGTGTGGATCGCGACGGTGCACTTCGGCTCATCGAGGCCGCATCCCGGGCGGGCGTGGAGCATGTAGTCATGATGTCGATGCATGGGGCAGCTCCCGATGCCCCTCTGGAATTCCTGCGCATGAAGTACGCCGCCGAGGAGGCGTTGAAGGCCTCGGGCATGGCATGGACGGTGATCCGGCTGGGAGCGAACCTTGACCAGTTCCTCGATTCAATGAGCCAGCCCCTGCACACGAAGGGCCGGGTGCCTGTCTTCGGTTCGGGACGGGCACCTGTGACATTTACGTCGACGCCGGACGCTGCTGCCGCTGTTTTGTTGGCGCTTTTCGGCCCTTCCTTGCGTGGAAGGATCATTGAGTGGGGATCCGAAACTCTCCCCTTCAACACGCTCGCGGAAGCTATCCTCGCGGACGCTGGAAAGGGCTCTATCCAGCGGATACCAGTGGCAGCCTTACGGGTGATGGCCGCCGTGGCACGTCCGGTTTCGCCGTTTATGGCCCGGATGGCGAGGGCAGCGCTGTGGATGGAATCAGGCGCTGCGGCCTTCGATCCGGCTGTGGCACGTTCTGCTTTCCCTGACATTCCAGTGATCGGACTGCGTGAGAGTTTGGACCAGATCAGGAACGCGTGAGTCGTGGTGCAAACCGGCCTTCGGGAGGACAATGCTAGGCACAACCCGAATCCCGTGAGGAGCAGCCGTGGGCGAGCCAACTACAGAAGCGACATCAGCGCAGTTGATGGTGGACTTGATCATATCCCTGGATGGGTATGCCTCAGCGGAGGGGTGGCCCGGTTGGTGGGGACTTGAATCCCCGGAATACCTTGCCTGGCTCGAGGAAGAAGGGAAGAAGGATTTCACCACGCTTATGGGGGCCAACACCTATCGGGTGATGTCAAGCATGTCGGAGCAGGCCGCGGGCGAAGACTCCGGGTTCTCCGAGGAAGAGGGAGCGGCCCTGACCGGGCTGGCGGCTGTGCCAAAGGTCGTTTTCTCTTCCACTCTCCAAGAACCCCTGGCTTGGCCGAATTCCGAGCTGGTGAGCGGGGATGCTGTGGAAGCTGTCAAGGAGTTGAAGCGGACCCGGACCGGCACGCTGACCACGCTGGGAAGCCTCAGCCTTTGCCGTTCTTTGTTGAGTGCCGGCCTTGTGGACCGATACAGGATTGTCGTTTTTCCGGTGATCACAGGCCGCACTGGCAGGGAGCGGATTTATGACGGCTATCCTGATGTTTCGCTTGAAATGGTGAACAGCAGGACATTCGATGGCCAGCTGCAGCTGCTGGAGTACATACCCACGTTGATCAGCGGTCCACCTGTCCGGCACCCGTGAAAAGAGGCTCCAGCGAATCCGAATAACCGGACAGTATTTCGTCAAACGTGAGCAGCTGGAATCCTTCAGCGCGGCAGAGAAGTGGTTCGCAGGTAGTTCCATTAGCGGTGAGCGTCGCGATTCCCCATGGATGGGTTGGTTCGCCCACCGAAATGCCGGCTGCGTCGAAGGTGTCCCGGAGCACGTACCGCGTGACGGTCCGCCACGACTGCAGGAACGGTGACCGTAACTGCTCAACGAGTTCTTCGTCGTTGGCATCATAGGCAGCCCACAGGTTCGTGGACAGTTCGTCCCACTCCTTGGCGTCGCGGACCATGAGGTGGGCCGCCTGGAGGCGGGCAATCGTTTCGTTCAACGTCATGGTCAGTCCCCAAACTTCCTGTCGTTATGAGTACGGCGAAACGGCCGTTGTAGAGATAACGGGCCTGTGAAGATAACGGACCGGTGTTCCGCATGATTCCCGGCCGCCGCGAAGGCGACGAAGCTGGTGCTCACGCTGGGCCGGAAGTCTCCTGTAAAGCTGCTTTGATCTTCCGCCACCCACCTGCTCGATTGTTGGCGGCTATTAGTCGAAGCATAGCGATGAGGGGTGCCGTGGGTACTTCGTCATCGACGTAAAAGCTGATCATTCGGCTGGTCTTGTTATCGTGCCCGGCTGTGATGATCCCGGCAGGGTCAGGAACGATAGCGCCATCGTAGAGAAAGAGATTGATGTGGTTCTTGGCCGCCAGCAACGCGCAGACGTTTCCACCCAGGACAAAGTAGGGCTGAACCCGTCTTTTGATTGTCTCCACGATGTCCGGTTCTGCCTCGTGGATCACGTCCCGCAATTCCTCACAAACTGCTTGTTGCCAGCCCGGAAGTGCGTTGATGTAACTATCGACTCCGGGATGGCGCGCGTAGTTCCCCATGACGTTATTAGGGCACCACGCCGCACGGCTTGTCCAGACGGGCGCTTATCCAGACGGGCGCTTGAAGGCGATGAGTAGGCTTGCCTACATGATCGACGTCGAGCGGTTCCGGGTTCTGCTGGAGGAGGAGCGCGGCCGGAAGCTTGCCCTGCTGAAGGCGCTGCGCAGCGACATCACATCGGTCAGCCTCGCCCGCCAGGACTCGAACGTCGACGACGAGCATGATCCTGAGGGCACCACCATCGCCTTCGAGCTCTCCCAGGCCTCCGCGCTACTTGAGCAGAGCCGTGTAGGCCTCGAGCAGATTGAGGCCGCACTGCAGCGGATTTCCGATGGAACTTACGGGATATGTGCGGTTTGTGGTGTCGGCATTCCGGACGGTCGGCTCGAAGCCAGGCCATGGACGCCCTATTGCGTCAGTCACGCCTCAGGCAAACAGTAGAACCCGGGCAAACAGTAAAACCGGGACGGACATGAACCCGCCCGGGCGCAATTCACGCCATGTCAGGGCTGATGGGCACGAACTCGATGCCCTGCTGGACCTTCTTTTTTGGCCCTCGGTTGAAGCCCTTGGCGTCGAGGTTGTTTCCTGCCCGGAACGCGGCCAGAGCGTCGTCGAAGATCTCGTTGAGCCGCTGGCCCGGGAAAACCTTTTGGGTGCCGTCGGCAAACGTGATGGACACGGAGGCGCTGGCGGGAAAATGCCTGCTCATTCGGATGAAACCTTGGGAATCCTGCCGAAGGGAGATCATTGCTTGTCCACGCTTTCACTATCCGGTTCCACCACATTTGCGCGATGAACTCCCACTCTGTCACTCCTACGGACCCGCAGCCTCATTTACATTCCCCTGACCGGGGGCAAGAATAGCGCCCATGTCCATTCTGAAGGTGCAATCCGAGTCCGAAGCCACAGGTCTGACCGCCGAAATCTACCAAGCCGATCTGCAGTCAATGGGCTACGTTCCAAGCCATACGAAGGCCATGAGCATAAACCCGGAGGCATACAAGGCGTGGCAGTCGCTGGTTAAGGCAATCGTCTCATCGCTGGGTCTGCGACGTTTCGAGCTTGTCACGCTTGCGGCCGCCCAGGCCATTGGGTCCTCCCATTGCAGATTGGCACATGGGAAGAAGACGTTGGCCATCATCGATGAGGAGCAGTTGCTCGCTGTTGCCCGGGACTACAGGGATGCCGGGCTGCCGCCGGAGGAAGTCGCGATGATGGACTACGCGGTCAAACTCAGCACCGATGCGGCTGCAATGAACGACGACGACACGCAGCAGCTTCGCGATGTGGGCTTCAGCGACCGGGAGATTGCCGACATCACCCTCGCTGCCACGGCCAGGAACTACTTCAGCCGCGCGCTACTTGCCTTAGCCGTAGACCTCGACGTGCCACCAGGAGTGACCACGGAGCTTCAGGACGCCTTGTTGACGCCGCTGCCGGCTCAAGGAGACTGAACGGCTTCGGTGTTGGCACGGTCCGCCGATGCCCCCTGCCTACGGCTTGCCAGCAGGAATGGCACCGAAATGAGCTCAATAATGCCCGCCATGGCCAGCGACGCCGGATAGCCGTAAAGGTCAGCGCCACGGCCAAGGAGCGGCTGTACCACCACACCGCCGCTGGATCCCATGAGCGAATCGAAGCTCAGAACCGTGGCGCGCTGCTTCGAGGGGATCATGTCATTGACGTACGCCTGCCGGACCGGAGTTGCCGCAGATCCGACCACAGCCCAAAATGCCAGCAGCACCAGGGCCACCCAGAAGACACGCGTGAAGCCCAGGACCAGCAAGATCACGAATCCTGCCAAACCGCCAAGGATCAGCACAGAGGTTCGTTTATGGAACAAGCGCCGGGCGTGCGGCGCAAGCCAGCCGCCCAGGATTTGCGAGCCAGCCACAATTGCAGCGGCGAGACCGGCGATGGAATAGGCCCGCGGGTCGCCATACAGGTCAAGAAGGAATGGCTGCAGGGCGTAAAACACGTAGATCCCGACGCCGGCACTAAAGGGAGCGGCCAGCATGACATACCGGACCGGCGGGTTTTTCAGGCCGTTCTCGATCGAGGCAGAGAGCACCGCGCGGGTGGCACGGAGGGGGTGGGTGGACCGCTCAGGTGAGAACCCGACGTCGTGCATTAACCCAAAGGCAACGGCGAACATGGCAACCAGAACGAAAACCCGAATAAGGAACGGCACACCAAGGTTGGTGGCTTGGGCAATCACTCCACCAGCCACCGAACCAAGCAGCATCGCCACACCCTGCACCATCTGGCCGCGGCCCAGAACGGTTTCAAGGCCGCCTTCATAGCCGGAGAAGCGCAAGGCATCCACCAGCCAGGCTTCCACGGCTCCGGAGAAGAACGTGAAGCCCAGGCCAAGGAGCACCGACACAACTGCCCACATCCAAAACGGTGCGGAAATCTGCCAAAGCACGTAGTACAAGTAGGTGGACGCGGCCAGCGTGATCGTACCAAGGAGGAATGACGCGCGGCGGCCCCAACCGTCGGCGATGACGCCTGTGGGTACCTCGAAAAGGACCATCCCCGCTGTGAAGAAGGCGTTGGCCGCGAAGGCCTCGAGGTTGCTCAAGCCTGCATCAAGCAGGAAAAGCGTGTTGATACCCCAGATGAAGGAAGCTGCCACCGTGTTGCCAAGCGTCAGCGTGAGATAGACACGTTGAATCTTTCTGGCGGCATCGTTCAGGCTGTCGCCGCCAGCGCTGGCAGGGGTGACCACAAGCCCATTGTCGTCCGCTTGCCCGGCCTCCGCCAGAGCCTGTGGGAGCAGAGCCCGTGGAACCAGCGGCCCCGGGAAGAGTTGGCTGTCAGGGTTTGCTACATTCCGTGCGCCGTTGGAATATCCTGGCGCCCCATGAGGGGTATTCTGCCCGACCCCTCCGACGCTTTGGGAGAGCGCCGTGGCACCACTGCGAATTTGCTGCCGGGAGCCTGGTCCCGCTCCCGGCAGCTGCATTCATCCTTAGGCCTGGTGGCTAACCAGATCTGCCTCGGTTGCGTTCGACTTTGCCCGCTGCCCGGAATGCACGGTGGCGAAGAACGAGCCGAGTTCCGCCGTCGCGGTCAGGGGGAGGACGTTGGCAACGTATTGGTCCGGGCGGACGACCACCACCACGCCGTCGCGGCTGAGTCCGCGCAGCTCAAAGATGTCTGCTGTCGGGTCCGTGCCGAAGACCTTCTCAAGGTAGGTGAGCTTGAATGGTCCAACGGTGGGTTTGAACGCAGCGGGTACGGCGTTGATGTCTACGTTGGTGTGGTCTTGCTGGTAGATCACCTTCACGTCGAACCACGCGTCGCGGTCAGCGTCCGACGGCGTAGCGGCCAGCGGGGATTCCGGCGAGTTCGCGATCCACTCGGCAAAGTCCGCCACAGGTCCTTGGGCTCCTGCCTGCGCTGCGTCAGCGAAGACATAGATACGCCAGCGCCCGTCTGCCTTGGCGTGGTGGCCCAGGTGCATCGGGTTCGTGTCGCAGACCCGCAGGACCGGCGCCGACTTGAAGCGCTTACCGATGGGGAACCCCGTGGCGAGTTCCTGGTGTGTGGGCTCGGCAACAAGCATCGACGCAGCGTATTGGGTCATGAAGCCGGCGGGGAACTCGGCGGTGCGGGTGTAGAAGTTTTCAAGTTCTGTGGGGTCTTCGAACTCTTCGGGTTTCTTGGCCATCAGGGTGGACCACTGCTTGTCGAAGTCGATCAGGTTCTTGGCCACCACCTGACGCTCAGCGGAATACGTGTCCAGCAGGCTCTCAGGGCTGCGGCCTTCCAGGACATGCCCGAGTTTCCAGCCGATGTTGAAGCCGTCCTGCATGGAAACGTTCATTCCCTGGCCGGCCTTTGCACTGTGCGTGTGGCAGGCATCGCCGGTGATGAACACCCTCGGCGTGCGCGTCCCGCGTTCCTCCGGCAGGACGTCGTCGAACCTGTCCGTGAGCCGGTGGCCTACCTCGTAAACGCTGTGCCACGCGACGTTGCGGACATCCAGCGTATAGGGGTGCAGGATGTCGTTGGCCTTCTGGATGATCTGCTCAATGGTCGTTTTCCGCACGGCGCCATGATCCTCAGGTTTAACCTCACCAAGGTCCACATACATGCGGAACAAGTGCCCACCCTCGCGGGGGATCAGCAGGATGCTTCCGCCGGCACCGGACTGGATAGCGCATTTGGTGCGGATATCCGGGAAGTCAGTGACGGCCAGGACATCCATGACACCCCAGGCATGGTTGGCCTGGTCGCCTGCGAGATGGCACCCGATGGACTCGCGGACCTTGCTGCGCGCACCATCGGCACCGACGACGTACTTGGCCCGGATGGTGCGCTCCCCGCCTTCGTTGGGTCCCGTGGTGTGCCCAAGGGTGACACTGACCGGGTAGTCGCCAACACCAGTCACCTGGAGACCGCGGAACTCGTAGCCATAGTCAGGCTTCATGCGCGTGGGGGAGTTGGCCATGAACTCCGCGAAGTAGTCCAGCACGCGGGCTTGGTTGACGATCAGGTGGGGGAACTCACTGATACCGGTGGGGTCATCCACTGTCCGGGCCGCGCGCACGATGCGCGAGTGGTCAGCGGGGTCCGGCTTCCAGAACGCCATTTCGGTGATGCGGTAGGCCTCCGCGGTGATGCGTTCGGCGAACCCGAACGCCTGGAAGGTCTCCACGCTGCGGGCCTGGATGCCGTCGGCCTGGCCGATTGCGAGACGCCCGGGGCGCCGCTCGATGATGCGCGTCGTGATATCCGGGAACTGGGCCAGTTGCGCCGCAGCCAGCATCCCTGCAGGACCGGTGCCCACGATGAGGACGTCAACTTCGTCGGGAAGCTCGGCCGGGCGGTTGATTCCGACGCCGGCGGCCGGCTCGACTCGAGGGTCACCGGATACGTAACCGTGGTGGTGGAACTGCACGGGCTTTCCTCACTTCTTTGTGGGTTGAAATCTATGGATGTTCTATAGTTGAACACCCTGTTCTATTATCGCTCACATAATCGTAATGCGGCTCACATTGAGGATCAAGTCTTTGCCTGGCCCGCAGACGAGGTTTAGCCCAGGTTCACGGTGATTCCGGGCAGGACGTGTCAGGATCAGGTATGCCTCGACTCATGCTCCTGGACACTGCTTCCTTGTATTTCCGCGCCTTCTACGGTGTTCCGGACTCCATCCGGCGCTCCGACGGCACACCCGTCAACGCTGTCCGCGGCCTGATGGACATGATTGCCCGCCTCACCACGGAGTATGAAGCCACCCACGTGGTCGCTTGCTGGGACAACGACTGGCGCCCGAAATGGCGGGTTGAGCTCGTCCCCAGCTACAAGGCGCACAGGGTGGCCGAAATCGTGCCGGCGGGCCCCGACGTCGAAATCGTTCCCGATCCTCTCGAAGCGCAGATCCCGTTGATCCGCCACGTGCTGGATCTTGCGGGCATTGCTGTGGTGGGCATCGATGACCATGAAGCTGACGATGTCGTAGGGACGTACGCCAGCCAGGCGCAGCTGCCCACTGATGTGGTTACGGGTGATCGGGACCTTTTCCAACTCGTCGATGATGATCGGGACGTCCGCGTCATCTACACCGCTCGAGGCATGAAGAACCTGGAAGTGATCACCGACGTCGTCGTCGTTGGCAAGTACCGCGTGCTGCCGCAACAGTACGCCGACTACGCCACACTGCGCGGCGATTCATCCGACGGCCTGCCGGGCGTTGCAGGTATCGGCGAGAAAACGGCCGCGTCTCTGCTCGCGGAATACGGCTCCCTTGAGGGCCTCCTGGAGGCAGCAGAGGATCCCGACGCCGGACTCTCCAGTTCCGTACGCGCCAAACTTTCCTCAGCGGCCGCGTACCTTAAGGTGGCTCCCGCCGTCGTCAATGTGGTTCGCGACTTGAAGGTGCCCACCCTTGAGGAGGCAGGCGCCCAACTACGCCCCGTGACAGGCGAGGCACGCGCTGAGCTCGAGCGTCTGGCTACTGAGTGGAACCTGGGAGGTTCGGTCAAGCGATTGCTTGCGGCCTTGGACACCCAATCACACCTTCACAGCTGATTTACAGCTTCACAACAGCGTGGGCTTGGGTGGGCGCCTCACTGTAATAACAGGACGATGTTACAGATCGTCTGGAAGTTACCAGCCGTTGGGACGGCTCAGCAGCCGTTACAGTGGCGGCGGATTGAGGAGAGGCACCATGTCAAAGACCAGGAGAATTACCCTTGGCATTACAGCCGGGGCGTTGGCGCTGGGCGCGGGGCTGGGTGTCACCAGCGTTGCATCAGCCACCACGACGCCGACGCCGACGCCAAGCGCAACGTCGTCAGCCGATGCCACCACGCCCGGGCAGGGCCACGGAAGGCCCGGAGGCCACGGCCACGGTCCCGACCGCGGTCAGCTCGCAGCGGACCTTGCCGCCAAGTTGGGAGTGGACCAGGCCAAGGTCACCGACGCGTTGAAGGCCTTCAGGGAAGCGAATAAGCCCACCACTCCACCAACTCAAGGCACCGAGGGAACCAAACCGGACCGAACGGCGCAGGAAGCAGCCTTGGCCAAGTCCCTGGCCTCAGCACTGGGCGTTGACGAATCCAAGGTCACTGCCGCCCTGGAAGAAATCCGTACTGCCGCCCAGGAGGAGCGAGCCGCTGCCCTTAAGGCCCGGCTGGACAAGGCCGTGGCGGACGGCAAGCTCACACAGGCCGAAGCTGACGCCGTCACCAAAGCGGTTGAAGCCGGAGTCATAGGAGGAGGCGGCCGCTAGGGCCCTGCAACCTTCAACCGCAGAAAGGAACCACGACGCCGCTACTTGGTAGCGAGGGGGTCCCCCGGACAGTTCCAGTAACAGTTCCGGGGGATCCTTCGTGTGCCCCTTGCCACCCGTGGCCACCTTTCCGGGCCTGAACCTAGCCGCGAAAGGACACTCAAAAAGGAACCGGAAAATTCTTTCGAGAGTTTGTCGATTTCGCCTCGCACTGTTCGACCCATGAATGAGAGGGTCGAAGGGCGACCTTCCACAACACAGGAGATTGAGTGCAATGGCCAAGTACATGCTGATCATGCGGGCAACCGACGAGTCGTTCGCCAAGTTCGAGAACATCGACTTCAACGAAATCCTCGAAGCGATGGGCAAGTTCAATGATGAACTGATTCGCGCTGGAGTGCTGCTGGCTGCTGAAGGACTGGAAGATGCAAAGGAAAGCGTCGTGGTCGACTTCACCGGCGACACCCCGGTGGTCACTGATGGTCCGTACGGTGAAACGAAGGAGTTGTTTGCCGGTTACTACATCCTGGATGTTGCATCCAAGCAGGAAGCAATCGAGTGGGCCAAGCGTGCGCCGATGACCGCGGGGACCAAGACGGAGATCCGGCGGGTGACCAGCATCGACGAATTCCCCCAAGACAACGAATGGATCCAAAAGGAACGGGCTTGGCGCGAGCAGACCGGACAGCTCTAGACCAGACGGCCACTGCTTTGGGAGCACCTGACATGCAGCAACTGACTTGAGCGGTAACTGATATGAGCAGCAACTGACATGAGCAGTAACTGACATGAGCAGCAACGAGGCAAGGGCCGCCGTCGAAGCGGTGTGGCGCAGCGAATCCGCACGTATCGTCGGCGCCCTTGCCCGCTATACAGGAGACTTTCCACTGGCAGAGGATCTCGCACAGGAAGCACTCGCAGAGGCCCTCGTGTCATGGTCTGTCAACGGCGCACCTGCCGAGCCCGTGGGATGGCTCCTGACGGCGGGTCGTCGTCGTGCCGTCGATACTTTCCGGCGGCGGGCAGCCTTGGACAACAAGTACGCGCTGCTGGCACGGGACCTCACAGAGGAAGAACCGGGTGTGGATGCGCTGTTCAACCCCCAAGCCATAGACGACGATGTCCTGGCCCTGATGTTCATTTCCTGCCACCCCATGGTGTCCAGGGAAGCCCGGATTGCCCTGACACTTCGCGTTGTGGGCGGCATGACCACGGAAGAGATCGCCAAGGCATTCCTGGTCCCGGTGCCAACCATCCAGGCCCGCATCACCCGGGCCAAGAAGACCCTTGCTGCTGCCCGCGTGCCCTTCGCAGTGCCCGAAGCCGATCAAATTCCTGAGCGGCTTGGTTCGGTACTGAATGTCCTCTATCTGATCTTCACCGAGGGAGCCTACGCTTCCGGAGGAGAAAACTGGATGCGAACCGAGCTGGCAAGTGAAGCACGTCGACTTGCCCGGGTGCTGGTCCGCGTGGCGCCGGTGCCCGAAGCATTCGGATTGCTGGCACTCATGGAACTCACAGCAGCGCGGTTCCCGGCAAGGCTCAATGCGGCCGGCCAGCCGATCCTGCTGGAAGACCAGGATCGACGTCGATGGGACCAGTCAGCAATCCGGCGCGGTCGCGCAGCACTTTCGACGGCGGCAGGCTCCGGCCGCGGGCTCGGCGCCTACGGGCTCCAGGCTTCCATCGCCGAATGCCACGCGGTGGCGTATTCGGTGGAGGACACAGACTGGGATCGAATCGTGGTCCTGTACGAGGCGCTCGGGCGACTTACGCCGTCGCCCATCATTGATCTGAACCGTGCCGTCGCCGTGTCCATGGCCTCTGGCCCTGCCGCAGGACTGGGACTCGTTGACGAATTGGCTGCCCGGGGTGAACTCAAGGGGTCGCATCTCTTGCCCGCAGTCAAGGGCGAGCTGCTGTCGCGGCTTGGGCGCCATGAAGAAGCGAGCGAGGCATTTCACCGGGCTCTTGAACTTTGCTCCAACGGCGCTGAGCGTTTGGCCCTTGAGAGGAAAATCCGGGACTTACAAACCAGAAAACGCCAGTAAGCGCCCAGACGGGTGCAGCCTGGCCCCTCAATATGCGCCGGGCACTCTTACGGTCGGAGGGCTCTTTTGTGTTCTGAGGCTCTTTTATGTTCTGAGGGGTGTGTGGTGGTGGTTGCGTCGTGGTGTTTGTTTGGGGTCGATGTGTGGGGGTGGGGTGAACCAGGGCACGCCGGTGGTGGTGGTGATGGTCCAGTTTTCTTTGTGGATGAGGTGGTGGT